>CAMCII010000029.1 GCA_945874505.1 Bordetella parapertussis
ACGTCAGGTGCTACAGGCCTTACTGCGCAAACTGCTTGAGCGTTTTGCCACCAACGAGCTCAAACCGCTTCCCTATCAGACCTTTGCGGCTGAAGCCGTTGAAACTGCTTTTCGCACGATGCAACAGGCCAAACACACTGGCAAAGTTATCATCGACATGCAGCAGCAAGCAGTCATCTCAAACAATCCGAATGATCAATATCTGATTCTTGGTGGTTTAGGTGACCTGGGCTTGAGTCTGGCGAATTGGCTGGTTGAGCAAAACGCGCAACATATTTGCTTGGTCGCACGAAACACACCAACCCCAGACAAACAAGCCCAGCTTGATGCGCTGCGTGAGGCTGGTGCGACGATTACCGTGCTGCAAGCTGACATCACAGCACCAAACGACGTGGCTCGCTTCGTGCGCCAACTGAAAGAGTCGGGCCAACGACTCAGGGGCATCTTCCATTGCGCCAGCGTACTAGACGACGGCGTGCTCTCGCAGCAAAGCGTCGAGCGCTTTGACAAAGTCTTGCGTTCAAAAATTGACAGTGCGTGGCTTGTGCACCAACAAACACTTGACCTTCCGTTGGATTTCTTCGTGTTGTTTTCGTCGGCAACGGCGCTACTAGGTGCGCCTGGGCAAGCAAACTACGCAGCGGCCAACGCCTTCTTAGATTCATTCGCGCAGTATCGACGCTCAACGGGCCGCGCAGCGCTTGCCATTGATTGGGGCGCCTGGGCTGAAATCGGCCTAGCCGCAAGAATGAGTTCAACCGTTAATTTAGCCAAGCAAGGCATTAAAGCGATGCCTCCTCGTCTGGCGTTGGCCGCTTTGGGTCACGCCATGCATCACCACGGGTCTCAGCTCAGCGTATTAGATATCGACTGGCGAACCTATCAACGCAATAAAAAACCCCAAGCTTTTTTAGCGGCGTTTCAAGAAGACTCTACCAGTCAAACTCGCCAGACAACCACTAGCTCTTTGCTGAACGATATCGCAACAGTCAATGCCGAGGACAGAGCGACACTCATCCTGCAGCTCGTTGAGCAAAATATCGTCGCCGTGCTGAGCTTACCCAAGTCAAGGAGCATTGACCGTAAGCAAGGATTCTTAGACATGGGGATGGACTCGCTGACTGCGGTTGAGCTCAAAAATCGCTTAAACCGCGAATTGATGGTCCCGCTTCCTGCAACCCTAGCCTTTGATTATCCAAATACAACGAGCCTTGCAAACTACCTCGTCTCAAAAATCAATGAGAAATTTCCTCTTGTCGACGCCAAAAAGAAGGACTCAAGGGATGCTGACACTCTGGCGATTGAGCAATTGAGCGAACAAGAGGCTGCAGAAGAGCTCAGAAAGACCCTCAAAGACATGGGCTTTGGAGATTAAAAAAAGTAAAGTTATATTTAGAAAAAAAGAGGTATGCCCGTGATTAAAACGGTGAAAACCCCAGCGCTTTAAACCCAGCCTTCGCCCTCTGGCCTCAGATCCATTCTGTGCGAAATTGTGAGTATGTCGACTGACGCCTATGTTAAGGTCTACCCATATGAAGAAACCTGTTTTGGCTATTCAAATTTAAGTGCGCAACCTAGCGAATACGTGGACTCTTTTTCGGTTTATTTGCAATGGATCAGTCCGCCTCTGAAAGTCAGCTTACCTCCGTCAAGCAAGCGCTACTAGCCTTGCAGGCAGCGCGAAAAAAAATCGACGCGCTAGAAAAACAACAATCTGAACCGATCGCGATCATTGGTCTAGGCTGTCGATTTCCGGGCGGCATTGACTCCCCTGAAGACTTCTGGGATTTGCTCATGTCTGGTAAAGACACGATCGCAACGATTCCTGAAAGTCGGTGGAACAGTGAAGCCTATTACAGCCCAAATTATGACGAGGCTGGCAAGATCATCACCACGAAAGGGTCTTTCTTTTCTCAGGTACAAGAGTCAGATCCAGAATTTTTCGGAATCTCTCCGCGAGAAGCGAAAAACATGGATCCCCAGCAACACCTCTTGCTTGAAGTGTGCTGGGAAGCGCTCGAGCACGCGAATATCATTCCTGAAGCGCTTGCAGGCAGTCGAACGGGCGTATTCATTGGCATTTGTAATCAAGATTTCAGCCTGCTATCGATGTCGAGAGATAAGACAGACATCGATGCCTACATGACGACTGGAATGGCCCACAGTGTGGCGTCTGGTCGGCTTTCATATACGCTTGGGCTCGAGGGCCCCTGTGTTGCCATTGACACAGCTTGCTCATCGTCTCTGGTTTCAGTTCATTTGGCCTGTCAAAGTTTACGTAACTTAGAATGCGACCTCGCCATCACGGGCGGCGTTAATTTAACGCTCACGCCTGAAACTAGCATTGATTTTTCTCGCAATCGCATGCTGTCACCAGACGGCAAATGCAAAGCTTTCTCGTCTAACGCTAACGGCTTCGGGCGTGGAGAGGGTTGCGGCCTTGTCGTGTTGAAACGCCTATCGGATGTCGACGTCAAGTGCGATCGTGTGCTGGCCTTGATTCGAGGTAGCGCCGTCAATCAAGATGGTTCGAGCAGCGGACTCACGGCCCCGAATGGTCCGTCTCAGCAACGCGTCATCAAGCAAGCACTCAAAAATGCCAACGTCAGTGCCGATCAAATCGACTACATTGAAGCGCACGGCACAGGCACCAGCTTGGGGGATCCGATTGAGATTGGCGCGTTGGCCGAGATTTTTTCGACTGTACGTACGCCCAAAGATCCTTTAAAAATTGGATCTGTCAAAACAAATGTCGGTCACATGGAGGGTGCAGCAGGAATCAGCGGACTGCTTAAAGTGGTCTTGGCCTTGCAGCATAAAGTTTTACCTGCGCATCTAAATTGTGCCGAACAAAATCCTCATATTCCGTGGGATAGCCTACCCTTTCAAATCACCCATCAGCGCCAAGACTGGCTCTGCGCAGACAAAGCTCGCTTCGCCGGTGTGAGTTCATTTGGATTTAGTGGAACAAACAGCCACGTTATCTTAGAAGAAGCCCCTTCCAGCGCTCAAGCCATTCCCGACTCAGCGAGCTTAGGCCATCGACCCCTACAAATCCTGAATATCAGCGCACGTTCACCCCAAGCGCTCAACGCACAAGTCAGACGGTTTACGCAACAGCTCAAACAAATACCAGATGAAGACCTGACAGCCTTTTGCCTTGCTGCGAGCTTGCGCCGTACCCATTTTGAACACAGGCTCTCAATCGTTGCCAGTTCAAAGGCTGAGTGCCTTGAAAAATTAAATCATTTTTCAAATCAGACACCACAACTTTCAGCCTTGAATAAAAAACTGAACTTGAATGGTCAAGCACCAAGAATCGTCTGGTTGTTTACTGGGCAAGGGTCACAATATCCAGGAATGGGCAAAGAGCTTTTTGACACTGAAGCTGTCTTCAGAGAGGCTTTGCAACATTGCGCCACCTACTTAGACCCGATTCTTGAACAGCCTTTACTCACGCTGATCTTTGACGATCAGACTGGTGCGCTCAATCAAACTGTCAACACACAACCGGCACTTTTTGCTCTTGAATATTCACTGGCGCAACTTTGGTTATCGTGGGGAATCAAACCCGACGTTGTGGCGGGGCATAGTGTCGGCGAGTACGTTGCCGCCTGCATCGCTGGTGTCTTTTCGCTTGAAGACGGTCTAAAGCTTATTTCAACGCGTGCTCGCCTGATGCAGCAACTGAAGGTCACAGGTGGAATGCTGGCGGTTTTTGCCGCTGCTGATGATGTGCGCTTGCTACTCACGAAACTTGGCACCTCAGGGTCGCTTGAAATTGCAGGGCTCAATACGGCCAAAGAGACTGTAGTGTCGGGCGATCTCAGTGCAATCACAGACTTTCAGTCGACGCTTAATCAGTCAGGGATCAAGTACCGCGAACTGACCGTGTCGCATGCTTTTCATTCGGCGCTGATGGAGCCGATGCTTGGTGAGTTCTTGTCGTTTGCCGAAACAATCACGTTTCGGCCCGCCCAGATCCCGTTGCTTTCAAACATCAGCGGCGCGCTGGCTCAAGACGAGATACAGACCGCAGGTTATTGGCGAGATCACATTCGGCAACCCGTTCAATTTACCAAGATCACTGACAACCTATTGAATGACAATATCGATATTGTCATGGAGATTGGCCCTCAGCCTATTTTGCTAGGCATGATCGGACAAAGCGAAAACCCTCATCGCATGAATTTGCTGCCTGGCTTGAGAAAAAGCAAAGGCGCAATGCAATCGATCACCGAAACCTTATCTCAACTGTACCTAGCCGGACTCGCGATCGACTGGCTAAAAGTGTATGGCGTCATAACTGCCCCTTTTGTGAACTTACCGACGTACGCCTTTCAGCGCCAACGTCATTGGTTTAATGCTAGCCAAACTACCGCCGCAAATGACAGCGTTCAATCGTTCAAAATGCTTGAACTCATTCAAAGCGGCAATGTCAGCCAACTGCGAGCCCATCTCTCGCAACGCAGTCATTTTGAAGAGAAAGATGACGCGGTCGTGAACAGAATTTGTCAAGTCTTAATAGACGAATATCAACAAAGTCAACAGCAAACCATACAACCACTGTATCGACCGGTTTGGCAGCAACAAACAGCTTCTAGCCCAACGACGAAGCGTGCCCAATCCGTTGGACACAGACTTATTTTCGTCTCGAATATCGAAGCTGTACCCGCGAGTGCCTTGAACGGCTCAGACACTGCAAATATTTATATCGTGGCTGCCCTCAGTTACGGAAAAAAATCGGAAACACTGTGGGTGATTGACGGACTCTCGTCCACTGACTATCCCAGAGTGATTCAAGACGTTCAGCAAACAAGCTCTCTGACGAGCATTGCCGTGATGTGGCCAACGGATTGGAATGAAACAAGTTTTCATCCAACTTTTGGCGAACAGATGTTATTGACCGCGGCATACGTTAGTCGCGCCTTAACACAGCTATCCCTTGCAATTCCGCTCTGGTTCTTGGCAAAAAGATCGAATTCGTTGACCAGCCAGGAATTTTCAACACCTTTTTCTAGCATGCTCACCGGCTTTGCGCGCTCATTGTTCTTAGAAAATCCAAGTATTCAGGGCGCCGTTTTAGAGTACGACGAGGCCAGCGCACCACATATTTTTGATGAACTCATCGCTGACACAACAGAAGGTCACCTTCAGCTGATTCAACATAAAAAATATGTGGCCCGCTTAGAGCCGGTCGAAGGCGTACCTTTCAAAAGTCTCAAAATCGCCGAAGACGCAACTTACCTGATCACGGGTGGCACAGGCTCACTCGGCCTTCAGACCGCTCGGTTTCTTGCATCGAAAAATGCCAGTGAAGTCATCTTGCTGAGTCGCAACATTCCGAGCGAGAGCGCACAGCAAACGATCCAAGAAATTGAAGCGCTTGGAACAAAAGTTTTGTTTATGCCATGCGATGTTTCGCAAGCCTCGCAAGTGAAGCAGGTGTTTGACTTTCTAACGAAAAACAAGCGTCAGATTAAAGGCGTGGTGCATGCTGCAGGTCTGGCCACCCCAATTTGGTGTAAAGACCTCACCCTTGAGTCACTGCACAGCATGTTCGAATCGAAGGTTCAGGGGGCTTGGAATTTGCACGAGCAAACTAAAGCGCTCGATCTCGATTTTTTTGTCATGTATTCTTCAATTTCAAGCGTACTTGGCTCGGCTCAACTCGCCCACTACTCTGCTGCCAATTCATTCTTAGATGGGCTCGCGACACATCGACGAGCACTCAACCTGCCCGCTATTAGCATCAACTGGGGCCCCTGGGAGAGCGGCGGTCTGGTTCAAAGCACTGCGGGTTCAGATAAGGTCTTAAATAGCGGCTTTTTAACGCTCGCCCCAAGTGAAGCGCTTCAGTACCTTGAGCAAGCTTTGCTGTTAAATCACAGTCAACTCGCGATTGTCAAAGCAAACTGGTCTCAGCTCAAAAACACTTATTCGGTTCACCATCAACAGCCCATATTTGATTTGTTGGTTGCTGATGCCACGCCTACCGAAATTACTAATACGCCCTTACTACTCACTCAGCTTCACGAGATGCCTGCATGGAATCGTGCCGACGCCTTGAGTGAATATATCAGCCAACAAGTGTGCGCCTTGCTTGAAATCTCTGACAGTTCAACTCTTGATGTGAATAGAGGGTTCTTTGATTTTGGCATGGACTCTTTAATGGCGGTTTCGCTACGAACTCGCTTAGAACAACAATTGGGTTGCAAACTAGTTGCCTCAACAATTTTTGATTTTCCGAGTGTCGAGCGGCTCACCAAATATCTACTGTCATTGCTCTTTACCGAAGAAAAATTAGCTAAAGAGCACGTGGCACAGACACCTCAGACGGCAATGACACAGACACAAACACCCGCAATTGAGAACGAGCTATCAGACAGTGAAATCGCCGCGTTGATTGAGGGCGAACTTTCCTCTTTGACTGCTAAAAAGGATGCAAGATGAGTGACTCGTCTTCAGCCGTAGCAAGCCCCTTGCAAAAAGCGTATTCGCTCATTCAATTACTGCGCAAAGAGCTTGAGCAAACTAAGACACTGTCTGCCGAGCCGATTGCAGTGATTGGGATGGCGTGCCGTGCGCCAAGCGTGAAAAATCCTGAAGAGCTTTGGCAGTTGGTTCGCGCAGGACGTGATGCGATTACCGATATTCCAAAAACGCGTTGGAACGCTCAAGATTATTATGATCCGCGACCAGGCACACCCGGAAAGGCCTATACGCTTCGCGGAGGATTTGTCGAACATGCAGACAAATTTGATGCGGGTTTTTTTGGGATTTCAGCCAGAGAGGCTGAAGGAATGGATCCTCAGCAGCGACTGTTACTTGAGGTTGCCTGGGAGGCGCTTGAGCACGCTGGGATTCCACCCTCTTCGCTCGTTGCAAGTGCCTCTGGAGTATTTGTGGGAGTCACTTCGAGCGACTATGGCCTGCTGCAAGCTTGCTCGGATGGAGAAGGAGATGGGAATCCTTACTTCAACACTGGCACACCGCTCAATGCGTGTGCCGGAAGAATTTCTTACGTCTTGGGGCTGCAAGGACCCTGCATGGCGGTGGATACTGCGTGTTCCTCGTCGCTTACTGCAATTCATCTAGCCTGCACGTCACTCAGGGCCAAAGACTGTGATCTTGCCTTGACTGGTGGCGTTAATCTCACACTTTCGCCGTTATTGAACGTGACCTTGTCAGCTGCTGGAATGATGTCGGCAGACGGTAAGTGCAAGACCTTTAGTGAAGATGCCAATGGCTATGTTCGAGGCGAAGGCTGTGGCATCGTCGTTTTAAAACGGCTTTCAGATGCAGTGGCCAATCACGACAACATCATTGGCGTGATACGCGCAACGGGTGTCAACCAAGACGGTGCCAGTAGCGGCTTTACTGTGCCCAATGGTCAGGCCCAACAAAAACTGATCCGCCAAACGCTGCTGAAGTCTGGACTTCAACCTCACGACATTGATTACGTCGAAGCCCATGGCACTGGAACACCCCTGGGTGATCCCATCGAAGCCCAATCGCTCGGAGCCGTCATTGGTAAGGCCGAGCAAAGAGATCGGCCCTTGTTGGTGGGCTCGATTAAGTCAAATATCGGTCACCTTGAGTCTGCTGCAGGCGTGATGGGTCTCATCAAGCTACTTAAGGCGCTTGAGCACCGCGAGTTACCTCCTACGCTTCATATTCAAACGCCGAGTAGTCGTATCCCTTGGAGCGAACTCAATCTGCAACCTGTTTCAGAATTACAAGCTTGGCGGTCTCAGGGTACGTTAAGACGAGCAGGTTTAAGTGCCTTCGGAGCAAGCGGAAGCAATGCTCATCTCATCATTGAAGAGGCTGCAGCGCCTGCCGAACCGGTTGCGTCAGCCAGTGATGGGCGATTGTCGATCTTGGCGTTATCGGCAAAAAGCAAAGACGGTTTGACACAAACAGTCAATACTTACAGTCAGTTTTTAGGTGCGACAGAGGCCTCGCTCAATGCCCTCTGCCTGAGCACGAATCGTCATCGTGATCATTTCAAACACCGCGTTGCCTTCACGGTACGAAGCAAAGAGCACGCGATTGAACTGCTCAATCAATTTACGGCAGACAAGCCAAGCCTCGATATACACACCACTCGAGCAGAAAGCAAAAAAGCTCCCAGAGTCGCCTTTGTCTTTGGCGGCCAAGGTTCTATCTATTCGGGGATGTCCAAAGCACTCTATCAGCAACAACCGAGCTTTGCCAAGGCCTTAGATGAGTGTTGCAATTTTCTGGATGACATTCTGGATACGTCGTTGCTGCAACTGATGCATTCTGAAGACGAAGAGGCAAGCCGGTTGTTGAATGCAAAGGCGCAATACGCGCAGCCTGCACTCTTCAGTATTCAGTATGCCCTGAGCAAGATGTGGATGGCGTTAGGCGTGACGCCTTGTGCTGTCGCTGGGCATAGCTTAGGAGAATACGCAGCCGCTTGCGTGGCCGGAGTCATGAGCCTGAAAGACGCCTTACACATGGTGGCAGAGCGCGGACGACTCACCGATACCTTAGATAATCAGGGCTCGATGTTGGTCGTTTTTTCAACTCTCGAAAACGTTGCATCACTCGTTCAAGCGCATGCTGCGCGCGTAAGCGTTGCCGTCATCAATAGCGAAAATAGTATTGTTTTGTCAGGTGAAAAAACAGCACTACAAACCATCAGCGCGCAATTCCAAGAACTCAAGATCGAGACGCATCCCCTGGCAGTCACGCACGCCTTTCACTCGCCACTGATGGATCCAATCCTTGAAGAGCTCGAGACGTTTGCCAAGGGCTTGACCTACAGCGAGCCCGCTCTAGCTTTTTTCTCGAGCTTAACTGGGAAGATGCTCGATGCACGAACCAATATATCGTCGAATTATTGGCGGCGTCACTACCGCGAGCCCGTACTCTTTGCGAAAGCACTTGAGAGCCTGGCGAGTGCTAAACCAGATCTTGTCATTGAAATTGGCCCAAATCCGACGTTGGCAAACCTTGGACAATCTCAACTAAATGTCACGGCTTGGCTGCCTAGCCTTCAGCGCCATAAGTCCGATGAGGTGGTTGTCGCCAACACCATCGCCAAGCTCTATTCGTTTGGGTTCCCGATAGACTGGACTCACTGGAATTTTGGTTCTCACCAACGCGTACCTAACCTACCGACGTATCAGTTTCAGCGTCAACGTTACTGGATTCATATCAAGGAACAACAAGTCATGAATGCCCCAACCTCACCCGGTTTACAACAGCCTGCTCAAACTGTCGATCACTACGACTCAATTTTGAATCGCTTACTACAGCTATTTGCAGATCTCTTCCGAGTATCCTCCGAAGAGATCGATATTCACTCGCCCTTTGTAGAGATGGGAGCTGATTCTCTAGTGCTGCTGTCTGGTGCAAGAGTGATTGAAGACAACTTTGGAGTCAAAATTGAGATCAGGCAATTCTTTGAAGAAATTAGTTCGGTCAGTGCCATTGCGCACTATCTGAATTCGCTTCAAGCGACACAAACAGCACCCGCTGCAGCGCTCGCGCCTGCGGCTGCACCGGCAACTTCAATGAGTGTGAGCCCCCCACCGGCACCAGCCATTGCACAACAAGTTGTGATGCCCTCTGCTGTTGCTAGCCACCCGGTAGCTGCTCCTATTGCGCACCTACCAGCAATGGCTGCGATGTCAATGCCAGCACCGATCAACTTCAGCCAACAAGAGGGTTCGGCCCTGAGCCAATTGATTTTGGCTCAAACGCAGCTGATGTCTCAGCAATTGGCTCTGATGCATGCTGCGGCGAGTGGTCAAGCAGTCGTACAACCAGTCGCTCAAGCGATCGTACAACCAGTCGCTCAAGCGATCGCACAACCCGCTGCGCCGGCGCAACCAAGCGCTCCGGTTCAGTCTCAAGCACTGGCAGTGGCAAAGCCGGCTACCACGCACGTCTCTGTTGCTCCACAGCCTGCAGCGACACCCTCTGCCTCAGCACCACCCCAATCAGAAGACCGCTCATCGCCTTTGAAAGCGCTTAACATTCCTATCACTCCAACGGCAGGAAACTTAACGACACAGCAAAGTACCTACCTGAATAATTTGATTGATCGTTATCAGAAGAAAACTCCAAAGTCTAAGGCACTCGTACAAGCAAGCAGAAAAGGTTTAGCCGATAGTCGGGCCAGTATCGGTTTTAGGTTCTCTACCAAAGAGATTTTGTATCCTATCACCGGGGTGGATTCAACCGGCTCACGGATCTGGGACGTTGACGGCAATAACTACGTCGATCTGACGATGGGCTTTGGCGTACTGCTTTTCGGTAGCAAGCCCGAGTTTCTTGAGGGTGTCATTCAAAAAGAGTTAGAGCATGGTTTTCAATTGGGCCCTCGCTCGGTTCATATGGGCGAAATTACAGAACTCTTCACTGAACTCACCGGACACGATCGCGTCGCGTTTACGAACTCAGGCACTGAGGCCGTGATGATTGCAATGCGTTTAGCCAGGTCAGCGACCGGCCGAAGCAAAATTGTGATTTTCGATGGCGCCTACAACGGCCACTCAGATGGCACCTTAGTGAAAACCAGCATCATTAACGGAGAGTTTGTCTCTGAGCCACTTGCGCCAGGCGTACCCAATAACATTGCTAAAGACGTTCTTGTCTTAGAGTACGGCACTCAAAAATCTCTTGACGTTATCCGTGAACATGCACATGAGTTAGCCGCTGTCATGGTTGAGCCCGTGCAAAGTCGGCGGCTTGATCTGCAACCCTTTGAGTTTTTAAAAGACTTAAGAGCGCTGACAAAAGAGAAAGACGTCGCCCTGATCTTTGATGAAATGGTGAGTGGCTTTAGAGCACACCCTGCCGGCGTTCAAGGACTGCTGGGTATCAAGGCCGATCTCGCAACCTACGGGAAAATTATCGGTGGTGGATTGCCGATTGGTGCTGTCGCTGGTTCGGCTCGCTTTATGGGTGGTATCGATGGCGGTTTTTGGGAATACGGCGATGCCTCTTATCCTCGCGAGACCCGAACCTATTTTGGTGGAACCTTCTGCCAACATCCGCTTTCTATGGCAACCTGCTTGGCCACACTAAGAAAGCTCAAAGCCGAAGGCCCTGCCTTACAAGAGAATCTGAATCGCAGAACTGCGGCACTCGCCAGCACCTTAAATCAATTCTTCGAAGCCGAAAGCGTCCCAATCAAAGTTCTCCACTTTGCGTCGACATTTCAGTTTAAATTTTCGGGCAATTTGGAAATGTTCTATTACCAATTGCTTGAGAAAGGAGTCTACATCTGGGAGTGGCGCGCCTGCTTCATCTCGACCGCTCACACCGATCAAGATTTAGACGATGTCGTCAAAGCGGTCAAAGAGACCGTATTTGCGCTGCGTGACGGTGGCTATATCAAACATGCTACCTCTGCCTCAACCATTTCGACTGTGAAAGCGCTCGACACTAACGCGACACAAAAGGAGGCGCCCTCTGAGAGGGCATGGTTTCGTCAACAGTCGAAACTAGCCCATTCGGGATCGCTCTCTGACCTCAATATCGCATCGGGTGTCAGCGCAAAGCACTTAGATTTCAGTGTGTTTTATTTTGGCAACTACGATGCTAATAATGCTGCCGGAAAATATCAATTATTGATGGATGGCGCTCAGTACGCGGATGCTCATGGCTTTAGTACCGTGTGGATTCCCGAGCGTCACTTCGATGAGTTTGGAGGCTTCTCGCCTAACCCCGCCGTCTTGGCCGCTGCGGTCGCGCGCGAAACAAAGCGTATTAAAATCTGCGCTGGTAGCGTCGTGGCGCCGTTACATGACCCTATTCGTATTGTCGAAGAATGGTCGCTGGTGGACAACCTCTCAGACGGACGTGTGGGCATAAGTTTCGCCTCAGGATGGCACCCAAACGACTTTGTTTTTGCACCCGATTCGTTTAGTAAGAATCGTAATGTGATGTTTGAGTCGATTCAGACGGTCAAGCATCTCTGGTCGGGCGGCTCAATCTCGCGTAAAGGTGGCAACAATAGCGACGTCGTCTTACGCACTTTTCCTCGTCCGAAGCAGGAACAGGTGCCAATTTGGCTCACCGTTGTCAATAATCCAGACTCTTACCAAAAAGCAGGTGAGCTTGGGCTCAATATACTGACCAACTTGATGGGTCAGTCTCTTGAAGACTTGGCAAACAATATTCGTCTGTATAAGCAAGCCTATGCTGCTCATGGGCACGACCTCAGTCAAGCTCGTATTACTGTTCTGATCCACACCTATCTAGAAGACAATGCCGAACAAGCGATTGAAGAAGCACGCAAGCCAATGTGTGACTATCTTCTCTCAAGCATCCATCTTTTTCAAAAAATGGCTTCAGGTTTAGGGCCTGTTCAAGACATCAATCGGGCATCCAAAGAAGACAAAGACTTCATTGTCAACAAAGCATACGAGAAATACGTTGCGACCAGTGCGCTGATCGGCTCTGCGGCCACTGTCGAACCGATTGTCGATGTCATGCTGCAAATGGGCGTCACAGAATTAGCCTGTTTTATTGACTTTGGAGTGAACGCTCAAAAAGTATTGGCTAGCTTGCCTCACATTAGCAAGCTGAAAGACGTCTATCAAGCACGTCTTTTAAAAGCGAGAAGCACCTTTCCTCTCGGTGAGGCGCAGAAGCAGTTATGGCTGATCGCCCAACTGAACCAAGAGGGAAATCTCGCCTACAACGACCCAGGCGCAGTCTCGCTAAAAGGCCCACTCGATACCACTCTTCTAAACACCGCGGTTCAAGCCTGTATTCATCGCCACGAATCCCTCCGAACCTGGCTTGATGCCGAGGGTAACGAGCAGCACGTGATGGCACCCGAAGAACTGCATTTAGATGCTATCGATCTCAGTGCTCGCGCAGACCCCTCTAGCGCTCTGAATGAGTGGTTTCTGCTGCAGGCAAATACGCCGTTTCAGCTTAACAATTCGACGCTGTTTAAGCCATCGTTACTGAAACTCGCCACTGACCACCACGTGCTTGCTCTTTCTAGCCATCACATCATCTCAGATGGCCCGTCGATGGGCGTCGTGCTGCACGAGATCATTCAAAACTATGCCACCCTAAAAAAGGGTTTAGCGCTAGTGGCGAAGCCTGCCTTGCAGTACAGAGATTTTCTGCAGTGGCAAACAAATCTCGAGACCGACGCGGCCACCAAAGCACACGAAGCGTACTGGTTAAATCAATTTTCGACACCTGTGACTGATTTAACCTTACCTTACGATTTTCCGAGGCCTCAGGTTAAAACGTATCAAGGCGCACGAGCCTGGGCACACATTGACCCAACATTACTCAATGCCGTGCGAGAGCTTGCTGGTAAAAATGCCAGTACGCTATATATGGTTTTATTCGCAGCTTTTTCTGTGTTGATGCATCGGTTAAGTGAGCAAAAACGGATTGCGATTGGTGCGCCCTACACAGGTCGTAGCATGAGTGGTTCTGACTCATTAGTTGGCTATTGCGTGCATTTGCTTCCAATCGTAAGCGTGTTAACGCCCAGCGATACCTTTGCTGCTCACCTGCAAACCATCAAGCGGCAACTGTTGCAAGCATACGAGCACCAAGACTACCCGTTTGCGCGACTTCTGAATCAGTTGAACTTGCCACGCGATATCAGTCGGTCGCCTCTGATTAATGTGCTTTTTAATCTCGAACGTCTGAATGAAGCGCAAGTCATTGACGGCCTAACAGTCGATATGCAACAGCAACCGATTGCCTATACTCGAATGGATTTAACGTTCACCGCTAATCTCAAGCGTGATCATGTTGTTCTAGAGTGTGACTACAACACAAATCTGTTTGAGGCCACAACGATTGAAAGTTTATTGAAGTCTTACCTTTCAGTTTTAGAAACAGTTGTCAAAGACCCGCAGATCAGCCACGCCAATATTGCTTTGGTCAATCAACATGATTCGAAGATCCAATTAACACAATGGAATGCTGCACAACGCAAACCAAAATTATCGTCTTTTATTGAAGTTTGGACTCAAAGCGTTGCCAAGCAACCCGATGCCGTTGCGCTTGTATCGCTTGTCGGTGGTAACGAGGTGACGTTGACCTATGCAGAGTTAAATGCACAGGCCAACCAACTGGCGCATCACTTACTGAGCCTTGGGCTACAAAACGATCAGCGAACTGGCATTTGCCTGACGCGTTCGTGGCAGATGATTGTGGCGATGCTGGCTTGCCTGAAGGCAGGTGGCGCCTATGTTCCACTGGATCCCAGCTATCCAAAAAATCGTCTCACCTATATTCTTGAAGATGCCAAGATTGAATTGCTCATCACTGAGCAAGCCATTTTTGAATCGCTCTCGTTTCCGGCTGAAAAGTCTTGTTGCATTGATAAAGAGCTCGGTGCAATTCAATTGAACGCGCGCACGAATCCTGTGGTCAACATCAATGCGCACAACCTCGCCTATGTGATCTATACCTCAGGCTCTACGGGTCAACCGAAAGGGGCAATGATCACACACGAGGGGTTCATCAATTACTTAAGCTGGGCGAAAGACGCCTATCACGCAGAGCAAGCCGATGGTTCGCCCGTTTTAGGTTCCTTTAGTTTTGATGCAACCATCACCAGTATTTTTGTGCCGTTTATGGCGGGCAACAAAATTGTTCTGATGCCCAATGGTGATGAGTTACAAGCCTTGAGTAGCTTAAATCGCTCACCCTACCAATTTAGTTTTATCAAAATTACACCGGCTCATCTTGAGATACTCAATTCACTACAAGAGACTGACAAGCTCAGCAATACCTCACTGACACAGGCATTGGTGTTAGGTGGGGAGGCCTTGCAGGCATCTTCAGTGAACCCTTGGTTAAGCAATGGCCAGATCAGTATCGTAAACGAGTACGGCCCGACCGAGACAGTCGTTGGCTGCTGCGTGTTCGAGACGAAAGACTCGGTCAATGGCTTGGTGCCGATTGGCAAGCCCATTGAAGGCATGCGGATGTATGTGCTTGATACCAATTTACAACTACTACCAGCAGGGATTGCAGGAGATTTGTATATTGGTGGCCTAGGCTTGGCCCGAGGCTATCTAGCCCGACCTGCTCACACTGCGGCATCGTTCATCCCAGATCCGTTCTGTCAAGAAGAAGACAACCCAGGCGCACGCTTGTATAAGACTGGAGACCGTGCGCGCTATCTTTCGAATGGCGATTTGGTTTTCTTAGGGCGCAAAGATCATCAAATCAAGCTAAACGGTTATCGCATCGAATTAGGCGAGATTGAAGTTGCCTTGGCTCAAGTCGCTGGGGTAAAAGAAGCTGCCGTGATGCTGCGTGAGGATCGCCCTGGGGTGATCCGTCTAGTCGCTTATTACAGCTGTCATCGTGGCGCGAGTCTGACGGCACAACAATTACGCGATGCCTTAAAAGTTCAGTTGCCAGAGTACATGGTTCCGACCGCGTTCGTACCCGTGGCCGAGATGCCTCTGTCTAGTCACGGTAAAGTTAATGTCAAGGCTCTACCAGCACCTGGTCACGAGCAGACAGATAGTGCAACCAGCCAAACACCGCAAGGAGAGCTAGAAATCGCGATTGCGAAGGTTTGGTGCGAAGTGCTAGGTTGTACTCACGTCAACCCAACTGATAACTTTTTTGATCTTGGTGGTAATTCTCTGCTCATTCTTCAAGCCTTTAAAAAGCTCGACTCACTATTGCCTGCCGATTGCCAAGTGATTGATTTATTCAAATATCCCACGATTCACGCGTTAGCTGAATTTGCTTCAAAAGACTCAGCAACTGACACTCTGATGTCTGAACAAATTACCGATAGAATCGCCAAGCAAAAAATGGCAACTCTTAAAAAAGCCGATCGTAGAAAAGCCAGTTTAAGCAAGACGCCATCCAACAAACCGGTCAATGTCTAAGAGCATATGAATCAGTCTGAATCTAGTAAAAATCTTGAATGCATCGCCATTGTCGGTATTGCCGTTCGCATGCCTGGCGCTGAAGACGTACGTCAATTTTGGGAAAATCTAAAGACCGGAAAAGAATGCATTTCTCTTTTTAACAAAGATGAAATGTTAGAAGCTGGCGTCAGCGCCGAAATGATTGATCTGCCAAACTACGTTGCGGCCAAAGGGATTCTTGAAGGTGTAGAGTTATTTGATGCCAATTTTTTTGGTATCGCTCCGCGCGAGGCTGAACTGATGGATCCTCAGCATCGTGTGTTGATGGAATGCGCTTGGGCAGCGATGGAGGACGCGGGCTACGTGCCAGAGCAATACCCCGGACGAATCGCAGTCTTTACCAGTGCTGGCATGAACACCTACCTGCCAGTCAATTTAATGTCGAATCCCGACTTGCTTGAACAAGTCGGTGGGTTTGAACTATCCATCTATAACGATAAGGACTTTGTCCCCACCCGTATTGCTTACAGTATGAATATCAAAGGGCCAGCTATTGATATTGGGACAGCCTGCTCATCCTCTTTAGTTAGCACGCATCTGGCTTGTCAACACCTGTTGACCTATCAATCGGATATGGCGTTGGTTGGAGGGATCACCATCCACCTGCCACAAAAAGTCGGCCACCTACATGAAGCGGGCTCGGCCTACTCACCCGATAGGCACTGCCGTCCTTTTGATTCGACACAAAGCGGCCTGATCGATGGTAACGGTGCTGCCGTCATCATTGTCAAACGACTAGAAGATGCACTCAATGACGGAGATAAGATTCACGCTCTGATTCGCGGAAGCGCGATTAATAATGATGGCTCTGATAAGGTTGGCTATGCAGCACCGAGCGTTAACGGCCAAGCTGAAGCGATTCTTGAAGCGTTAGCCGTCGCAGAAGTTGAGGCAGACTCGATTAGTTACGTCGAGGCCCACGGCACTTCTACACCGCTAGGCGACCCAATCGAACTTGCTGCATTGACACAGGCTTATAGAACCAGCACCAACCGAACCGGCTTTTGTGGCGTGGGTTCAGTCAAGTCTAATATCGGACACGTAGATAAAGCCGCCGGGTTAGCAGGTCTGATCAAAACAACCTTGGCGTTAGAGCATGAGCTCTTGCCACCGAGTCTAAATTGGAAGGCGCCTAATCCTAAGCTACAAATTGAAAAAACCCCCTTTTATGTCGTACACAAGCCTCAAGCCTGGGAACGTTCGACTCAACCACGCCGCGCAGGGATCAGTTCTTTTGGTGTTGGCGGCACAAATGCGCATGCCATCCTAGAAGAAGCTCCGCTCGCAGAGCCATCTTCAGCAAGCCGAAGCCGACAGCTCATCACGTTATCTGCTAAAACCAAACACGGATTGGCGGACTACGCTAAAAATCTTGCTAGCCACCTTGCTCAGAATCCAGAGATCAACATCGCGGATGTTGCCAGTACGCTTGCGCGTGGAAGAAAAGCGTTTGCACAACGCCTCGCCTTTACCTGTCAATCTGCAAAAGAAGCCGTAGAAGTCTTGCAAGCCGAGAAGTACCATCTTTCAGAAGATAAAAACTTTACCAATGCGGTATTCATGTTTCCGGGACAAGGCAGCCAGTATGCCGGAATGGCCAAAGAGCTTTATCAAGACGAACCAACATTTCAAGAGACGGTCGATGCCTGTGCATTGATTTTGCAACCGCTGTTGAATAAAGATATTCGAACAATTTTGTTTCCGAAGACCA
>CAMCII010000030.1 GCA_945874505.1 Bordetella parapertussis
CGACGGGTGGCCGAACGCTTGCGCAACCTGATGACCCACGGCGGGCATCGCTGGGTACTCGTGAAAGGTGGGCACTTGCCCGGTAACGACACGATTGACGTGCTGCACGATGGCGACAAAATGATCGAGTTGCCGGGGCACCGGATCCCGACGCGCAACACGCACGGAACAGGTTGCACGCTATCGGCCGCCATTACGGCACTGTTGCCACAGCTTCAAGACGTACCTGAGGTCACTAAGCGCGCTAAAGACTATCTCGTCCGGGCCATTGCTCAGGCAGACGCACTCAAGGTTGGTCGCGGTCACGGCCCCGTGCACCACTTTCATGCGCTGTGGTCAGGAAAACCCTTACAATAAGGGTTTTCCGCTACAAGTGCTCTCGCACACTAGATTATGAATGCAATGACTTTGCCTGAGTTTGAGCGTGCCCGTTTCAATATGGTTGAACAACAAATTCGGCCGGTAGGCGTATTTGACGCCAACGTCATCGACGCCTTGTTCAAGGTGCAACGCGAACTGTTTGTGCCGACCAACTTTCGCAGCTTGGCATTTGCAGATATCGAGATCCCCTTGCAGCTTGGCACTATCGACACACGTCAGTCAATGCTCAGCCCCAAACTTGAGGCCCGCCTCACCCAGCTCTTGCAACTCAAACACGACGACTGCGTACTCGAAATCGGTACAGGCTCGGGTCATGCAGCGGCCTTGCTGGCGCAGTTGGCTCGTACCGTCACGTCAATTGAAATCGATCCACGCTTAGCAAGCTTTGCCCAACAAAATTTGCAAAAAGCACATTGCAAAAATGTCACAGTTGAAGTGGGTGACGGCAATAACGGCTGGGGAACCGCCGAATACGATGCAATTTTGGTTAGCGGCGGCGTCGACAAAGTGTCAAATGCGCTCAAATATCAATTGAAGCTTGGTGGGCGCATGGTCGTGATCGTCGGTCAGTCACCCTCAATGACGGCCTTTCGCATCACACGCACGACTGCAGCGAGCTTTGAAACCACATCACTGTTCGAGACCGTGATTAAGCCGCTCACAGGGGCCTGTGGTTCGCGCTTCAAGTTCTAAATTACGTCTGAGCGGTAGGGGCCAAACAAACGGCAGCGGCCTCCGGTTGCCACCCGCCGCTTAGGCAAAAGGGATTTCCGCTAATTTGGTTAAAACCGTCCTGAACATCCACCGCTGGTGGTTCAAGTGTTGAAAACCTTACGGCTGCAAACGGTCGCTAGCGCTGTCGAATTTTTTCGACTAAGTTGGTCGTTGAGCGCGCAAACTCAAACGGTATTGCGACAGCTTTGCCGCCCCACGACTCAACGAGCTTGGTTTCGGGCAACACTTGCATGTCGTAATCCCCACCCTTGACAATGATATCGGGCCGAAGTTGCCCGATGATTTCAAGAGGTGTGTCTTCGTCGAAGACAACGACGGCCGTGACACAGTCGAGCGCTGCTAACAACGCAGCGCGATCTGCCGCCGTATTCAGTGGACGATCTGGTCCTTTGCCCAACCGCTTTGCAGAGGCGTCTGAGTTCACCCCCACGACCAGCGTTGCGCCCAGTTGTGCAGCCTCATCAAGATAAGTGACGTGACCGCGGTGCAAAATATCAAACACACCATTGGTAAACACCAAAGGTGTGGGCCATTGGCCGGCTACAGTCCTTTCAACAGCCTGCTGTGCCGAAAGGATCTTGGCTTCGAACCGCGCGCTCAAGCGACCGAGCCTACAGCCCCCGTGGCTGAGCGAATCAATTCTTTACGATAGCGGTTCAGGTCTTGCACGGTCTTAAACGAGCTGTCCATTAAGAGCGACATGTTATGCAAAATACGGGTGCTGACTTTGTGTTCCCAGTCTTTATCAAAGACAATTTGATGATCTAGCCAACGCTCAAGCCAGCCTGGCTCAGGCAGCTTTGACTGCACCGTATCATTAGGAAACATGTCTTTATTGACATGAAGATTCGTTGGATGCAAGGCCTGGGGCGTGCGGTGCGCCGACGCCATCAAGACGCCGATTTTGGCAAACGCCATACGCGCCTGCGCGCCGATTTCTTGTCCGCGTTGCGTGAGCGCGCGCTTCATGTAACGTAAATAAGCCCCTGCATGACGAGCTTCGTCTTGTGCGATGACTTTATAAATTTCTTTGATCACCGGCTCAGTGTGCCAATCAGAGGCACGACGATACCAGTGATTGAGACGCACCTCACCACAGAAATGCAGCATCAGTGTTTCAAGCGGCGGCGCGGGGTCAAACTCGAAGCGCACGCGGTGCAGTTCTTCTTCGGTTGGAACCAAATCTGGAGCAAAGCGGCGCAAGTACTCAATCAACACGAGTGAGTGCTTTTGTTCTTCAAAAAACCAAACCGACATAAAGGCCGAAAAATCGCTGTCGTCGCGGTTGTCACGCAAAAACATTTCAGTCGCAGGCAGCGCAGCCCATTCGGTGATGGCATTCATTTTGATCGTCTGCGCCTGCTCGTCAGTGAGCTTGCTGCGATCAAAGTCTTGCCACGGAATATCGGTGGCCATGTTCCAGCGCACGGATTCCATTGACTTAAAAAGTTCTGTGTAGAGCATATTCACTGCCTTTAATGTTTAAATTTCAATCAACGCATTAGCGTCCAGAGTGCAACTGCCAAACTCAGGGCAGCCACGCCCGTTAATGCCACCAATACACGATTGCTTTGCTCGCGCGCGCGCCGCATTTGTTGCAGCTCGTGCAAGACCTGACTCGACACATCTGCGCGACTGAGTTGGGCATGCACCAATCGCGGTAATTCAGGTAACCACTGCGCCCACTGTCCTGCCTCTTGCAGCAGCTTCTTACGAGTTCCCTTTAAACCAACCCGCTCAAGCATCCAACGCTCAAGATAAGGTTTAGCCGTTTTCCATAAGTCTAACTGCGGATCGAGCTGGCGACCTAATCCTTCGACATTTAGAAGGGTCTTTTGTAACAGGACTAACTGCGGCTGTATTTCGACATTAAACCGCCTAGAGGTCTGAAACAGGCGTAATAACACTTGTCCAAGTGAGATTTCAGCCAAAGGTCGGTCAAAATACGGCTCGCAAACCGCACGAACCGCCCCTTCGAGCTCTTCTTCGCGCGTGGTCGCTGGTACCCAGCCTGACTCAATGTGCAAACGCGCCACACGGCGGTAATCACGTTGAAAAAATGCCAAAAAATTTTGTGCCAAGTAGTTTTTATCAAACTCAGAGAGCGACCCCACGATGCCAAAATCGAGCGCAATATACCGACCGAGCGTGGCGGGCTGATCCGAGACATAAATATTGCCCGGGTGCATGTCAGCATGAAAAAAACCATCATCGAAGACTTGCGTAAAAAATATTTCGACGCCGGTACGCGCGAGCGTAGGAATATCAACACCTGCTTGCTTCAGGCGCTCAATTTGACTGACCGGGATACCGTACATGCGCTCCATGGTAAAGACGGTCGAAGCGCAATAATCCCACATGACCTCAGGCACCCACAGCAGATCGCCGCGCTTGCTCTCTGGGCCAAAATTACGACGTAATTGACTGCAATTTGCGGCCTCGCGTAACAGGTCAAGTTCGTCATGCAAGTGCTTATCAAATTCGGCAACGACCTCACGAGGCTTCAAGCGCCGCCCGTCGGGCGCTAGACGCTGTATCAGGCTGGCCAGGACGCGCATCAGCGAGAGGTCTTTGTCGATGACTTCGAGCATGCCCGGACGTAATACCTTGACTGCGACATGACGCCCATCATGAAGAACCGCAAAGTGCACCTGTGCAATGGAGGCAGAGGCCACTGGATCAGTTTCGAACTGTGCAAATAGTGTTGAAGTGGGCGCTCCAAGTGCCGCTTCAATCATGGCCGCGGCTTTTTCTGAAGCAAACGGTGCGACTCGATCTTGCAACAAGGCTAGTTCATCCGCAATATCCATCGGGATTAAATCGCGGCGAGTCGACAACACTTGCCCAAATTTTACGAAGATGGGGCCGAGCGCTTCAAGGGCAAGCCGCAGACGCAAGCCACGCGGCATTGTCGGGCGTGAACCTAAGCGCACCAGCCAAAGCAAGCGATAGGCCATCGGATGGGCGATGCCCGACAACACGAGTTCATCGAGCCGGTAGCGCAGCGCAACGACGATGATGCGCACCAGGCGGGGTAAAGACATCATAACGAAGCGCCGAGGCGCGGCGTGAGGCGCGACAGTCGCGCTTGCAGTGCGGCATGTCGCCGATCAATCTGCTCTAAGCGAGCCAAGGTAAACGCACGCTCTTGCGACAGAGACGCGAGGGCAGGAGTGGCTGCCAAGGTGTTGGTTTCTTCAGAGAGATATTCAGCAAGATTTTCGGCCACGCCGCGCGCGAAAGACTGTGCGCCAGCGAACACCTCTTGTAAGCCTTTGGTCAGGCGACGCGCGGGCACATCTCCCAGCCAGTGGGCCAAGGCGTCTTCTGGATCTGGACGCAAATCACGCGCCAGGTCAGACACAACTTGTACTAACGCAGCCTGCCCAGTGACATGTACCACTTGGGCAATATTGGTGCGTGCATCAGGTGAAAGTAGTGCCGTCAACGATAGTTTTTCAGCGATCAACTCAAGCACGACATCAGGCACCACTGCTGGGTCTGCTGCCTCGAGAGTGCCATCGTGCCCAATGGTGAACGTCACCTGAAAACCGCCAAGACAGATCCGAAGTGTTTGCCCGGCATGGGCCGCCAAACGTTGCGCTGCCCAAGGTTGTTGCTGCGTCAACAGATTGAAGGCGTGCGCCCAGAACCTGACGGGGTGTAAGGCGAACCGCGTCGGCAGAGAGGGTAGGGCGATGGTCACGTAGGCGCAGGCACTAGAAGTCGATTTGAGGGCGTAGTTTAACGGGTGAACTGACCGTCGGTTGAAATGGGCATAAAAACGCCCGCTAGGCGGGCGTTTTTAATGGCAACGTGAAGCACTAACTTAGCTGGCGTGAGTCACTGGGATTTGTTGAATACCTGCTAATAACCAACCGCCTTGCTCAGGTTTAAAGAGGTTCCAGACTTCTTCGAAGCGGAACGCTTCTGCACCGGCCTGTTCACGCAACATGCCCGAAAAGCGCACGCTCGCCAAATGTCCATCAATCACCTTTTCGATACCTAGCATTTCAGCGTTGAGCAACACCACTTCGGTGTGGTTTTCGCCAACACGCCCTGACAACTGTTCCTGTAACTCTTTCAGCAGATCCTCGGTCAAGAAATTGCGCATTTGGGTCAGATCGCCACTATCCCAAACTTTCTGAATCGAGACGAACTGCGCTTTAGCTTCTTGCAAGAAACGATTGGTATCAAAGTCAACTGGGATAAACCAATTTTGATCGGGTGCTGGTGCGTCTGACCCAAACCCTGCTGCCGACATTGAGCCCGTGGCCGAAGCGGGCATCGCAACCGGTGCGGCGCCTGGCGCAGCACTTTCGCGGTACATCTCGTTGGCGGGTGGCTGCCCTGTCGACGAGCTGCCTGCACCTTGTGCTGCGGGTTGTGCAGCTGAACCGCCGCGCATTCTACGCAATACGAACATCACACCAAAGATCACCACACCGGCCAACAACGCCACCATTAAGAAATCGGCCATCGCGCCACCCAGACCAAAGTGCGACAACAGGGCTGCGATACCTAAGCCAGCAGCGATACCGGCCAAGGGACCAAGCCAACGCGACGCGCCACTAGGTTTAGCCGCTGCTGCAGCAGGCGCAGCTGCGGGGGTTGCGCTCTTTTGTGCTGTTGAGCCAGTTGCCGCAGCAGGGGCTGCAGGCTTTTGGCTGGTGACATTGCGGGATTGCTTGCCAGCGCTGGTGCCGCTACCGGCACGCGCCGCCTGGGCGTCGAAAGTGACCGCAGACAACGATACGCCGCCTAAGGTAATGAGTGCGGCCGCAAACAGACGAGTAACAAATCGGGACATCTTGAGCTCCTCGGCGCCTGAGCGCCAAAACATTCGAATAGTGTTTGAAAGTCGAAGACTCTCAAATCTTACTAGAACCTGAATCTTACTTAAAGCTGAACAGGTTGTAAAGCATGGACGATAAAAATGTGCAAAAGTTCCACTGTGCGTCACCTTTCAACTTTTAACCTAGGCTAATTATTGCTTAGCTATCGACCAAAAAGATCGCACGTTAGCCCAACTTAACGCCCTCGTGCAAGGCCGTTAAGCCCGCCGTCAAGTTAAAAAATTGCACACGCGACAACCCTGCCCCGCTTAGCATGCCTTTGAGCGTCTCTTGATCAGGATGCATACGAATCGATTCAGCCAAATATCGGTAACTATCAGCATCACCTGCCACTTTTTGACCGAGCCAAGGCAAGATCTTGAACGAATACCAGTCATAAGCCGGAGCCAGAGGCGATGCAATCTTTGAAAACTCAAGCACCAATAGTTTGCCCCCGGGTTTAAGCACTCGAGTCATCTCAGCCAAGGCTCGATCTTTATGAGTCATGTTGCGCAGACCAAAAGCCACCGTCACACGGTCAAAATAGTTTGACGCAAACGGCAGAGACTCGCCGTCGCAAACTGCGCAAGGCAACACCACACCATCGTCAAGCAAGCGATCGCGCCCGACACGCAACATCGAGTCGTTGATATCTGTCAGCCAGACCTCACCTTGCGGGCCTGCCTGCTTGGCAAAGGCGCGGGCCAAATCGCCCGTGCCCCCAGCGATGTCCAACACCTTCATACCTGGGCGCACCGCAGCGCGCCCGATAGTAAAGGCCTTCCAGACGCGGTGTAAACCAGCAGACATCAGATCATTCATCACATCGTAGCGAGAGGCCACAGAGTGAAACACCTGCGCGACCTTAGCCGCCTTCACGGATTCAGCGACCGTCTGATAACCAAAATGCGTGTTCTCTTCTGCCATCCCTCTTACCCCACTTGTTGCATGCTGTCCCCTGCCCGAACGGCCAAGGCATTGTATGGCGCTACGCCTTGCGCACACCGCCACTTATTTAAATGCACTGTCATATACATGACACATTGCCGCCATACTATAGTCATGTCGCACGCTTAAGCGTGCTATCTAAACTGGTACTCACCATGTCAAGCACCATTCTAGTCGTTGAAGACGAACCGGCCATCCAAGAGCTCATCGCCGTCAACTTATCGTTTGCGGGTCACAAGGTCTTACGCGCCTTCGATGTTGCGCAAGCAGAAACGCTCATTCGAGCCGAATTACCCGATTTGATCCTACTTGACTGGATGCTGCCAGGCGCTTCGGGCCTTACCTTGGCGCGCAAGCTGCGTAGCGATGAGCGCACCCGCTTAGTACCCGTCATCATGCTCACCGCGAAAGGTGCCGAGCAAGACAAGGTAGACGGGCTTGAGGCGGGCGCCGACGATTACATCACTAAACCCTTTTCACCCAAAGAACTGATGGCTCGTATCAAGGCCGTGTTGCGCAGACGTGCGCCGCAGCTGACCGATGACCTGATCGAGGTCGAGGGGCTCAAACTAGACCCCACCTCGCACCGTCTAACGGGCAATAGCCAACAACTTGCCATCGGGCCAACCGAATTTCGGCTGCTTCATTTTTTTATGACGCATCCCGAGCGAGTGTTTTCACGCGGCCAGTTGCTCGACCAGGTATGGGGCGATCACGTCTTTGTCGAAGAGCGCACGGTCGATGTGCACATCCGCCGCCTGCGCAAGGCGCTCGAACCCTCGAAACATGACGCTCATATCGAGACGGTGCGCGGCAGCGGCTACCGATTTACCCCAATGATTCCGAAATCTTAAGCTTGGTGCGACAATCGAGCGCATGAGTTGGAAACGCACTCTTCTATTTATTGGGTTTTTGTCAGCGATTGCTCTGGCGATTGAATATCGCTGGCAAAACTCGCTTGGCTGGATTGCGCTATCGCTCACCACTGGCTTACTGTTGGTCATTCGGCGCCGCCACGCTGAGCGCGTGGCGCGTTGGATTCTGTCACCGGATCAAGAACCACCCGCAGACGTGGGCCCTTGGGATGACGTTGTAGCGGCACTGTACCGCCGCCTCCGCGATCAAGTCGCCACCATCCAAGAACTTGAAGAAACCAGCACCAGCGCCATGGCCGCTGGGCAAGCACTGCCTGTCGGGGTCGTTACCTTGACCACCGACCTACAAATCAGGTGGTTTAATCTCGCGGCAGAAAAGCAATTACACTTGCAGCCCGAGCAGGATCTTGGACAAAATCTACAAAATATCCTTCGCGCGCCGGCCTTTGCGTCTTACGTCAAGTCGGGCAACTGGTCTGAACCACTCACTCTGAAAATCAACCACGCAAGTGGTAATTACAGTCTGCTGCTACGCTTGGTTCCTTACGCGCGCGATCGCACGCTGCTGATCACTCGCGATCTGACTCAAATCGAGAAACTCGAAACCACGCGTCGCGATTTTGTTGCGAATGTTTCACACGAAATGCGCACACCACTGACGGTGCTGGCGGGCTTTGTTGAAACCTTGCGTGACGCCCCTGAGGGTGCGTTAAGCGCGCAACAACGCGAACAATATTTTGGGCTCATGGCTGAACAAGCGCAACGCATGCAGGCGCTCGTGACCGACTTGCTCACACTGTCCGACTTAGAGACATCCCCAAGCGCAGAATTCACAGAGGTGCGAGTCGCGCAACTGATAGACACTGCGCGCACGCAAATTGAAGCGCTCTCGGGTGGTCGCCATCACTGGGACTGGCAAATAGAAGCAGGTGTGGATCTGGCCGGCAATACCTCAGAACTCGCCTCTGCGTTCTCGAACCTGCTGACGAACGCGCTTCGTTACACGCCCGATGCGGGCACCATTCGCGTCCAGTGGCAAAGTCAAGCAGACGGTCGCGCCCGTTTTAGCGTGACCGACACGGGGATTGGAATTGCCTCTGAACACCTGCCGCGTTTAAGCGAGCGCTTCTACCGAGTCGATCGTGGCCGCTCGCGCGCACTTGGCGGCACAGGACTGGGGCTCGCCATCACCAAACATGTCGCCATGCGCCACGATGCAATCCTTGAGGTTCAGAGCAAAATCGGACAAGGTAGCTGTTTCAGCTTAGTGTTTGACGCTGAGCGCGTACGGCGCAATCCGTAACCGATAAAGTGCTCAGGCTGCAACGCAGAAAAACCGCTTAAACTGCGACTGTTAACGCGTACATGGCGTTTGTCTACTGCAGCTTAATGCACCGCATGATCGCACCGACCTTCACTTTGCGCCACCTAGGCGACCACTGTCTGAGCCTTGATTTTGGCACAACGATTCTTGCCGAGACGGGTTTGATTTGCCTTGCGGCCGCTGAAAAAATTCGAGAGGCTCGCCTGCCTGGCGTAACCGATGTGGTGCCCTCTTACACAAGCGTGGCAGTGCATTATCACGTAAAGCCTTTAACGGGCTTGCCAAACTTTCAAAGTCTGTCCGAAAGCCTCTCGGCACTCATTCAAGCTGGCCTGGCGCCCGCAACTCACGCGCAACGAACCGTCGACATTCCGGTCTGCTACGGTGGCGAACATGGCCCTGACTTAGTCGACGTTGCAAAGGCCACGGGCCTCACCGAGCAACAAGTCATACAAATGCATTGCGCACCCGGCAGTATGGTTTTCATGCTCGGTTTTGCTCCAGGTCATCCGTACATTGGCATCCATGACCCCTTGTTCGCGCTGCCGCGTCGGGAGGTTCCCCGCACGGTCGTACCGGCAGGCTCTGTCGCCATTGCAAATCGACAATCAACGATCTATCCCACACGGCTGCCTGCCGGCTGGCACATTTTAGGCGCCACGCCGCTTAAATTATTCGACTTAGCGCGCCCTCAACCGACCTTACTCTTGCCCGGTGATCACATTCGTTTTGTGCCGATCTCATCAGCCGAGTTCGACCAACTCGCGGCACAGCAAAGTCAGGTGCAAGTATGAGCATGGTCGTTCTGAAGCCGGGTATGCTCAGCACCTTTCAAGACCTCGGCCGCTTCGGGCAACAACACTTGGGGGTGCCGGTGGCGGGTGCCATGGACCAACGCGCCCATCGGTTAGCCAACATGCTTGTCGGTAACGACCACGCTCTCGCCACCCTTGAGATTACGTTAACAGGTCCAACGCTTCGTTTTACCAAGCCGTGTTGTCTCGCACTGTGCGGTGCAGACTTGAGCGCCTCCTTAAATGGACAACCACTTGTCCTGAATCGGCCGATCGTCGTAAGAGCAAAAGATGAACTCAGCTTTGGGGTGCGCCAGCACGGCACGCGCGCTTACCTCGCGGTGCACGGTGGCTTTGCGCTGACGCCGGTACTGGGTAGCACCAGCACCTATCTGCGCAGCGCCATGGGCGGCTGGCACGGCCGTGCGTTACGACGCGACGACGACATCCCTTTACTACGCCCTCTAAAAAATAAGGGGCTCGAGGACCTAGCCATGGATTTATGGTCGCTCAAAATCTATCTGCCGGCGGCCCTTGCAGAGCCACGCCAGGCCTTTGTACGGCTGATGAAAGGCCAACAATGGAACGAGTTCACCCCCGAAAGCTGTGCCGCCTTACTTACCGAACCCTACCGCGTCAGCCCTGACTCTGAGCGCATGGGCTATCGCCTTCAAGGCGCACCTCTTTTGATGACAACGCCCCGTCAAATGATCTCTGAAGGCACGACCTTCGGTACCATCCAAGTGCCTGCAGGTGGCCAGCCAATTATCTTGATGGCCGATCGTCAAACCACCGGCGGCTATCCCAAAATGGCTTACGTTGCGAGCGTCGACTTACCGCGGCTGGCTCAGATGGGGCCCGGCGATATGGTGAGTTTCAAAGCCATTAGCCTTGAGCAGGCGCAAGCGCTTGACCTAGCCCGCGCGCGAGCTTTTGCGACACTTGCAGACGCGCTAGAACCTGTACGAAACTTATTGCTCAATCACTGAGAATCACTGAGGCCATCATGACACTACGAATTGACCTGAACTGCGATATGGGCGAAAGCTATGGCGTTTGGAAACTCGGCAATGACGAGGCAATCTTGCCCTTCGTCTCGTCGGCAAACATTGCCTGTGGGTTTCACGCTGGGGATCCGGCCACAATGCGCAAGACCGTAGCCGCTGCACTCAAACAAGGTGTCGCCCTCGGTGCCCATCCGGGTCTGCCAGACATTCAAGGCTTTGGTCGTCGCAATATGGCCATCACTGACCAAGAAGCCTACGACATGATGGTTGTACAGATTGGCGCCCTAGCGGCCGTCGCCGCGTCGCAAGGTGCGCGTCTGCGCCACGTCAAAGCGCACGGTCAGCTCTACAACATGGCGGTCAAAGACGAAGGGCTTGCACGTGCTTTAGCGCAAGCAACCTACGATGTGGATCGTGAACTTGTCTTTTTTGTCTTAGCGGGCAGCGCCATGGTACCGATCGCGCAATCGATTGGCCTGCGGGTCGCGCAAGAGGTCTTTGGTGATCGCACCTACTCACCCGATGGCACGCTCAGCCCGCGCAACAAACCAGGCGCCATGATCGAAGACGTACAAGTGTCGATCAAACACGTATTGCAAATGGTCAAAACCGGAACCCTCACAGCCAACGACGGTAGCGTGGTAAAAGTGCAAGCAGATACGCTATGCATTCATGGTGACCAGCCAGGTGCGGTCACGTTTGCCAAGGCGATCCGCGAGGCACTTCTCACTGCAGGGGTTGAAGTCGGGGCTTGAGGCCTAGCCGCTGACCGGGCAGGCGCTTAACAGACGCTCGGCAATATAAAGGTCTTGCAAGGCAATGCCCGAGCTATCAAAAATGGTGATGGCTTGGTCGTCTTCGCGACCCAAGGCCTGGCCACTGAGTACCGCGCCGATTTGCGTCAATGTCACAGTGCCGGCCTGCATCAAGGCGGCAGCGTGTTGAAACTCACCGATCACCATTGATTGTGCCGCCAAATCACAAAATAGTTGCGAGCGACCATACAAGCCGGTCGGCAACTCTTGCTTGCCGACGCCATCAGCACCCATGCACGAAATATGTGTGCCTGGACGTATCCAATCCGCTTCGAACAATGGCGCTTTTGCTGGCGTCGCCGTCACGATGATGTCGGCGCGTGCACAGGCGTCTTGCGCCGATGCACGTTCGACTTTCAACCCGTGGGCAGCCAGGCGCTGGGCAAAGCGCTCTGCGCGCGCCGCATCTGAATTGACCACCAGAACGGTCTCAATATTGCGAATGCGAGCAATCGCCATGCAGTCGTAGCCGGCCTGATTGCCAGCGCCAAAAGCCGCAAGCGTTTTCGCATTTTTACGCGCCAGCTGATGGGTTGCGACCGCGTCTGCCGCAGCAGTGCGATACGCATTCACGACACCCGACTCGATCACAGCACGCACGCCGCCAGTATCTTGATTAAACAAAACAGTCACTGAGTTGTGAGTCGGTAGACCTCTGGCCGTATTGCCGGGCCAGATAAAGCCCATTTTCAAACCAGCGATCGCCTCGGTGGCACCCGACTTTACAGAAAAGCGGTTACTCGGATCTGAGCCGTGGGCAATCAGTGCCGGAAACACCACTGAGCCTTGTGCCCTAGCGGCCTGAAAGGCTTCGCTTATCGCCTCAAAGGCCATTTCGTGCGTCACGACGATAGACGATTGCGCTTCAGGTATATATCGCATGAACGTTCAAACCTTATGCTTCAGTGTATTGTGACTTACCGCCAGTTTTAGCGCGATCTCTGCAACAGGAGCGCGCTCAATTCGCGCACTCGTACGCCAAGAACGCGCCAAATCTAGTGCCCTCTCAGCACCAGCAGCATGCTAAACCAGCACGCGTTCAATGCCACCATCGTTGGCTTTTTTCACGTACTCTTCAAGCCAGTTTTCACCCAAAATCAATCGCGCCATTTCAACCACAATGTAGTCAGCTTTAGCCTCAGTATCTTGCTCAAAGCGCGACAAGCCCTGCATGCACGACGGGCAAGAGGTCAACATTTTGATGTCGCCCTCAAACCCATCTGCACGCAACTCTTGCGTGTTTTTAGCCAACTCTTCTTCTTTGCGAAACCGAATCTGGGTCGAGATATCGGGCCGGGTCACCGCAAGCGTGCCCGACTCACCACAACACCGCTCAGTTTTAATCGCAGAGTCGCCCACCAGCGAGCGCACGGTTTTCATTGGGTCTTGCAGTTTCATGGGGGTATGACAAGGGTCGTGATACATGTATCGCGTGCCTTGCACCCCTTCGAGCCTGATGCCTTTCTCGAGCAAATACTCGTGAATATCAATCAAGCGACAGCCCGGAAAGATCTTGTCAAACTCATAACCTGCCAACTGGTCGTAACACGTGCCGCAACTGACCACGACAGTTTTGATATCAAGATAATTCAAAGTGTTGGCCACACGATGAAATAGCACTCGATTATCTGTAATGATTTTTTCTGCTTTATCACTCATGCCGTTGGCGCGCTGAGGGTAACCGCAGCATAAGTAACCTGGCGGCAAAACGGTTTGTACGCCAGCGTGCCAAAGCATCGCTTGCGTCGCCAACCCAACTTGAGAGAACAAACGCTCAGAGCCGCAGCCTGGAAAATAAAATACCGCTTCAGTTTCGGCCGAGGTTTCACGCGGCCGGATAATTGGCACGTAATCAGCGTCTTCGATATCTAATAATTTGCGCGCGGGCTGCTTAGGCAAGTTACCCGGCATTTTTTTATTTATAAAATGCACCACCTGCTCGCGCAACGCTGGCTTGCCGACTGTTGCAGGGGGTTTCGCGGTTTGCTTACGCGCAAATTTTGAAAACAAGTCGTGCACAAACCGCTGTACCTTGTAACCAACGCCAATCATGGCTACACGAGTCGCATTAATCGTTGCCGGGTCTTTGGCATTTAAAAAGAACATTGCGGCCGAGGTGCCGGGATTAAACGATTTATGACCCATGCGACGCAACAAAGCGCGCATGTTCATCGAGACCTCGCCAAAATCAATATCGACCGGGCACGGGTTATAGCACTTATGACACACCGTGCAATGATCGGCAACGTCTTCGAACTCTTCCCAATGTTTTAAGCTGATCCCGCGGCGAGTTTGCTCTTCGTACAAAAAGGCCTCAATCAACAGCGATGTTGCCAAAATCTTGTTTCGCGGCGAATACAGCAGATTGGCGCGTGGCACGTGGGTGGCGCACACCGGCTTGCATTTGCCGCAACGTAAACAATCTTTAATCGAATGACTAATCGCGCCGATATCACTTTGCTGCATGATGAGTGATTCGTGACCCATCAAACCGAAGCTCGGCGTCCACGCGTTACGCAGGTCTGCCCCGGGCATGAGTTTGCCGGCATTAAAGTGATCGTTTGGATCAATCTTGCGTTTGTAATCCTGAAACGGCGCAAGCTCGGCTGTCGATAAAAACTCATACTTGGTGAGCCCAATGCCGTGTTCGCCCGAGATCACTCCGTCAAGGTCGCGTGCGATTTGCATAATGCGCGCCACCACCGCGTTGGCCTCGCCAAGCATTTCATAATCGTCAGAATTGACGGGGATATTCGTGTGCACATTGCCGTCGCCTGCGTGCATATGCAGCGCAACAAAAACACGGCTCTTTAACACCCGGGTATGCACCGTCTGTAGCTCGGCCATCACGGGTGCAAAATCCGCGCCGCTGAACAAACCCGACAACTCGACCTTGACTTCGTTTTTCCAGGAGATCCGCAGACTACGATCTTGCGCCAGGTCAAACAGGCGCGCAGTGGGTTGGCTGTTTAACCGCTCGCGCGCTGTCTGGGTTAGCGTATCCAAACCAACCAACGCGAACGACTCAAGCGCTTGCTGTAACGACAAATCAAGATTGTCATACACCCATTTCCAGCGCCGACGCACCCGCCCAAGCACTTCAAGGGCTTGCACTTTACGCTCGTTGAGTGCCTCTTCGATTGACACGCCTTCTTCGGTGCTTCGGTCAAGCTTCGCGACCGGCAGTACACCCTCACACACAGTTTCAAGTGCGTCGAGCAACTTGAGCTTATTGCGAATAGAGAGCTCAATATTGATGCGCTCGATATGGTCGGTGTACTCGCCCATCCGGTCAAGCGGGATCACCACATCTTCATTAATTTTGAAGGCATTGGTGTGACGCGCAATGGCGGCAGTGCGCGCCCGATCGAGCCAAAACTTTTTACGCGCCTCTACGCTCACCGCAATAAAACCTTCACCATGGCGAGTATTGGCAAGGCGTACGACTTCGCTAGTGGCTGCTGCCACCGCAGACTCGTCGTCACCCACAATATCGCCAAACAACACCATTTTGGGCAATACACCGCGCTTACTTTTGGTTGAATATCCCACCGCACGCAAGTAGCGCTCATCTAGATGCTCGAGTCCGGCTAGCAATGCACCACGGGCCCGACCCGTTTGATCAAGGTAGTTTTTAATTTCAACAATCGAAGGGATCGAATCACGCGCTTGCCCAAAAAACTCTAGGCAGACCGTACGCGTGTGGCGAGGCATTCGATGCAACACCCAACGCGCGGCCGTAATCAGGCCGTCACAGCCTTCTTTTTGCACACCTGGCAGACCCGATAAAAACTTATCGGTGACGTCTTTACCCAAACCGACTTTGCGCAACCCAGCGCCGTCGACGTCAAGAATTTCAGTGCGCAAGGGGCGGTCGCCCGCAGGAGCGGTGCCATCAGACCATCGCAGTTCAAACCGAACACGTCCGGCTTCGTGAATTTTGCCGAGGTTGTGCTCAAGGCGCGTGACATCGAGCCAGTTGCCATCGGGGTCAACCATCCGCCACCAGGCGAGGTTATCTAAGGCAGTGCCCCAGAGCACAGCTTTTTTACCTCCTGCATTCATCGCGACGTTGCCGCCCACGCACGAGGCATCAGCAGAGGTCGGGTCGACAGCAAAAACAAACCCGGCATGCTCGGCAGCTTCAGAGACGCGTTTGGTCACCACGCCGGCGCCCGCTCGCACGGTCGCTACGGGGTCTGCGACCCCAGGCAGAGCGATTAACTCAACTGCGCCCAAGGTATCGAGTTTCTCAGTATTAATGACCGCCGAACGCCAAGTCAGCGGAATAGCGCCGCCGGTGTAGCCGGTGCCGCCCCCTCTAGGCACAATCGTCAGACCCAGTTCAATACAGCCACGCACCAAACCTGCGATTTCGTCTTCGGTATCGGGGGTGAGCACCACAAACGGATATTCAACACGCCAGTCGGTGGCGTCGGTCACGTGCGACACACGCGACAAACCGTCAAACTTGATGTTGTCGCGAGCAGTCAGACGACCTAAGGTTTTTTGTACCTGCCGGCGCAAACGACCAGTCTGCTCAAACTCTTGCTCAAACGCACTGACCGCCACGCGTGCACGGTCTAGCAGGGTTGCCACTTTTTCGTCGCGCCCGGTATCGTCACCCGCACGACGCTTGTCAATCTCGGTGAGCCTGTGTTGCAGGGCTTCGATCAGCAATTTGCGTCTTTTAGGGTTGTCGAGCAGGTCGTCTTGCAAATACGGATTACGGCGTACTACCCAGATGTCGCCTAACACCTCGTAGAGCATCCGGGCCGAACGACCTGTGCGGCGCTCGCCGCGCAAGTCGAACAATAAGGCCCAAGCATCATCGCCCAGCAAGCGACAGACCACTTCTCGGTCTGAAAAGGAGGTGTAGTTGTAGGGGATTTCGCGCAAACGTGCCTGAGAGTCAGACAGGGGCTCGGAGTTTAACAAATGGCTAGCAAACGGGGCGTTCATAGGTCACACGTCTTGGTAGTTGCCCTTAATGTCTTATTTTAAGTCAAGCCGTCAAGATGTTTGGAATACCCCCAAACTTCATGCTTGACAACCTTGCCCACAGTAGGGGCGCTTAGGCGCTACAGAAGCAAAAGCCTCACGATGCCGCCGAGCACCAAATAGCGTGCGAACTTACCAAGCACGATAAAAATTAGACACGGTAACCACGGCAAACGTAACCACCCCGCCACCGCGCAAAGTGGATCCCCAACGACCGGCAGCCAAGATAGCAAAAGAATTGGCGCGCCAAAGCGATGCACCCATGCCTGAGTCCGTGTTTGTGGTGTCGACGAACCCGCAACAATGCTCGCTGAGCCTGCGCCGGCTTCGCACTGCGCTGGACTTGGCGACACAGGCGAACCTAAGGTGCCAACTGCACGGGGCTCGCCTTGTTGGTCTACCGTCGAACCACCGACGTCTACGCGCGGTCGCCGCCAGCGTGCAAAGGCAAGGTGCGCACCCGCTCCCATCCAATAAGTGATGAAGCCGCCCAAGCTATTGCCCGCTGTCGCCACTAGCACCGCGGCCCAAAACAGCTCTGGCTTTAACGCGAGATAGCCCAAAAATATTGGCTCAGAGCCCAACGGCAAGATCGTCGCGGCCAGTGCACTGACCACAAAAATTGCCCCCAAACCAACCGACGGTAGGGCAAGCAGCGCAAGCAACGGGGCAAAGAGAGAATCCAGCACGCACTCCTAAAAGATAAGGGTCTTATTTTTGGCACATGGGATAATGATCACTCGAACTAGGAATCACATGAACATCGACTATCTCAAACGCATTTTGACATCTAAAGTGTATGACGTGGCGATTGAAACACCGCTCGATCGCGCCCCGCAACTATCAGCGCGCCTTGGCAACACCATTCTACTTAAGCGCGAAGATACCCAACC
>CAMCII010000031.1 GCA_945874505.1 Bordetella parapertussis
GCGAAGTCACACGAATGGGCCGAGCTTCGTTACACTTCCACCAGACGATTTGCCGGAATGGTGAACTTCTGACAGAAAGCAATATCCAAGTGTGTTGTGTAGAAACCGTCAACATGCGGATCGCAGCAATCCCGCAATCGGTGCGTACCAAATTTGCAGTAACTATTCAGGAATAAGTGATGCCAACTACCTCTGACATGTCGATGCTCACGCTGGTCTTAAACGCCAGCATCCCCGTGCAACTGATCATGCTGCTCTTAATTGTGGTCTCGGTGGTTTCCTGGACCTTCATTTTTTCGAAACGCGCCACGATTAAAAAATCGTTAGCGCAAACGAGACGGTTTGAAGATGACTTTTGGTCGGGTGGTGACTTAAACGGCCTTGACCAGTCGGTTGCCGGGCGTTTAAACGAGAGTGGCGCGTTAGCCCGCATCTTTCATGCCGGCATGCAAGAATTCACCAAGGCGCGCCGCGCGGGTGCTACGCCCGCCTCAGCACCAACGCTTGATGGCGCGCGTCGTGCCATGCGCGCCGCCTTTCAGCGCGAGATGGATGAGCTCGAATCGCATCTGAACTTCTTAGCCTCTACAGGCTCAGTCAGCCCATATGTTGGCCTGCTAGGTACCGTTTGGGGCATCATGCACGCCTTCGTTGGTCTGGCGAACGTCCAGCAGGCCACGCTTGCCTCGGTCGCGCCCGGTATCGCCGAGGCGCTGATTGCCACAGCAATCGGTCTGTTTGCTGCAATCCCCGCCGTGGTGGCCTACAACCGCTACACCCACGACATTGACCGCCTGTCGATTCGTTTTGAAACCTTCGTCGATGAGTTCTTGAACATTCTGCAGCGGCAGGTGCGCTAATGTCTTCGGTACGCTCTAGTTCTGGGCGCCCAGGTCGTCGCCTCAAAAACGAGATTAACGTTGTGCCGTATATCGACGTGATGCTCGTATTGTTGGTGATTTTTATGGTCACGGCGCCTTTAATCACACCCGGGATGATCGAGCTACCCTCCGTCGGTCAAGCTGCCAATGTCCCCATGACCCCGATTGAGATTCAAATTACCGAAGACAGCAAGGTATCGTGGCGCAAACGCGAATCCGGTCAAACCTTCAAACCGGTCGAACGCAACGCGTTAGCGCAAACCATCCTGTCTGAACTCAAACCCGATCAGCCGGTCGTCATTGGCGCTGATGGCAAAGTCCCCTACGACGTTGTCATGAAAGTCATGGAAGATCTGCGCAAAAACGGAGTGACGAAACTTGGTTTGTTGGTCGATCAAAAAGGTAATACAACACCTGCGTCGAATAATGCCAAGCCAGTCAAGCGTTAACTCACGCCATGTCTAACTCGCCTAAACGCCTTTCGCCTTGATGCCGCCTCGCCACCCCAAAATGGTACGCGGTCCGATCCTGCCCCCACGGCAGGCGATGAACTTGCGTGCGCTCGGCTTGGCGTTGCTCTCACATTTGATCTTAGTATTGATGCTTGTGCTCGGACTTGACTGGAAAACCGAAGCGAACGGGCCACTAGAAATTATGCTTGTGGCCGACGGCAACAGCCCTGTCAGCCCACCGCCCCAAGCCAGGCCCCCAGAACCCACGCCAAAACCTGAGCCTGCCCCTGAGCCTGCCCCTGCGCCAAAGCCTCAGCCCACGCCCGAACCCTCGCCCCCACCACCGCCTCCACCGCCCCCTCCGGTTGCACCAGCGGCTGCGCCAACACCACAGGTTGATCCAGAGATCGCGCTCGAGCAAGAGGCTAAACGCCAACGCGAACAAGAGAGGCTTGAACGCGAAATAGCCGACAAAGAGGCTGCCGACAAACGCGCGGCAGAAGAGGCCATTAAAGAAAAAGAGCGCATCAAAAAAGAAGTTGAAATCGCAAAAATAAAAGAAACAGAGCGGCTTGAGCAACGCCGCCGCGACGCCGAGCGGGCCGAGGCCGACAAAAAGGCAAAAGAAGAGGCTGCGAAAAAGCTCGTCGCAGAAAAACTAGCTGCTGAGAAGAAAGAGAAAGAAGAGGCTGAGAAAAAAGTAAAAGAAGATGCTGCTAAAAAGGCTAAAGAAGAGGCTGCGAAAAAGGCTAAAGAAAACGCTGCCAAAGTTGCTGCTGCTGAGAAAAAAGCGAAAGAAGAAGCCGCGCAACGTGCGGCCAAAGATCAGGCCTTGAAGGATATGATGCGCGGCGACGCCCTGAGCGCAGCGGGTCTGCCAGGAGGAGCCGCTGACCGCAACCAGGCCGGTGGTGGTCGAGATGACGGCTACGGCGCGAAAATAAAGGCTTGCGTGCAGCCCGGCGTATCATTTCCGCCGCCTCCTCGTGGCGCTGGCGGGAACCCAGCTGCGCAATACAGTATTAGCTTGAAGCCCGACGGGCAAATTGCCGATGTCAGACTGACAAAATCATCGGGTAACGTCAACTTTGACCGCGCGGTCGAGACAGGCATCCGGCGCTGCAATCCCTTCCCGCGTCCGCCCTCGGGAAACTACCCCCGTTCTCTCACCGTCAATTACAATATGTACGATTGATAGGAGCCTGAAACCATATGACGTTTAATCGACCCTACCTCGCCCCAACTGCCTGCAAAACGGCAGGCACGGTCCTGTCCGGCTGGCTACTAGCTTGCCTAGTCACCACGCTCGCCCTGGTTTTTGTAAGCGTGGCGCAGGCGCAGTTACGCGTCGATATCTCGGGCACCGGGGCGCAACAGTACCCCGTCGCGATCGCAGACTTCAGTGGCGATGCCGCAGGCAGCCAGATCGCCGAAATTATCCGCGCCGACTTAACTCGCTCAGGTCAGTTCAGGCTCATCGCCACAACGGGGTCAACACTTAACGTTGATTCAACGATCGCGTTCGACGAGTGGCGCACTCGAGGTGCTGACTTTATCGCTTACGGCTCGGTCATTCGCCTGCCAGATGGACGTTTTGAGGTTAAGTACCGTCTTGGCGACACGGTCAAACGCGGCCCACTTGATGGCTTTACGGTGTCAGGCACCGAAAAAGAATTGCGACGCATGTCTCATCAAATCGCCGATCGTATTTACGAAAAAATCACCGGGATTAAAGGTGTATTTGCGACCCGTATTGCCTACGTCTTAAAGCAGGGTAAAACCTACGAATTGCAAATTGCAGATGCCGACGGGCAAAACCCCCAGGTGGCCTTACGCTCGCGCGAACCGATTATTTCGCCAGCCTGGTCACCCGATGGCGCCCGACTGGCCTACGTGAGCTTTGAATCTGGCAAACCAGTGGTGTACGTGCATCATCTCACTACCAGCAAGCGTGCGCCGGTGGCCAATTACAAGGGTAACAACTCAGCGCCAGCTTGGTCACCCGACGGCAATACGCTAGCTGTGGTACTGACCCGCGATGGTTTATCGCAGATTTATACACTTGGTGCCAATGACGGCTCTAATCTGCGTCGCGTCACCCGCTCGCCCTTGATTGATACCGAACCTGTCTTTGCACCTGATGGCCGGTCACTTTTCTTCACGAGCGACCGCAGCGGTAGCCCACAAATTTATCAAACTGGCCTCGAGGGTGGTGAGCCGCGCCGTATCTCATTCAACGGCGGTTACAATATCTCACCTCGAATTTCTCCGGATGGCAAAACCTTGCTGACTGTTACTCGTCGAGATGGCGCGTATCGTATCGCCTCGCTTAACTTGGCCACTGGCGCAGAGTCTCTGCTGACCGACGGGCGCGATGATCAGTCACCAAGTTTTGCTCCTAACGGAATGCAGGTGCTATATGCCGCAGTTCAGGGTGGTAGAAGCGTATTAGCCGGGGTATCTAGTGATGGTCGCGTTCGTCAAACGCTGTCCGTCCTGAACGGCGAAATACGCGAACCCACCTGGGGCCCCTTTTCTCAATAACCGTTGAATTTCCTCTTAAAGGATACATCATGTCGCGCATCGCAAAAGCTCTAACCACCGCCGCCTTAGCTGTTAGTTTGGCCGCTTGTAGCTCGGTTTCTCTTGACGATAAAGCTGGGGCGGGTGGTGCAGACGGCTCTGGCATTCTCGATCCATTTAACCCACAAAGCATTTTGGCAAAACAGCGCTCGGTTTACTTTGATTTCAATAGCTACACAGTTAGCGAGCAGTACCGCAGCCTGGTTGAAACTCACGGCAAATACTTGGTGAGCACGCCTCAACAACGCGTGGTGATTGAGGGTAATACCGATGCCCGCGGCGGTTCTGAATACAACTTGGCACTCGGTCAACGCCGTGCCGAGGCTGTGCGCCGTATGCTGACCTTGCTGGGTGTTTCAGACACTCAAGTTGAAACCATCAGCTTGGGCAAAGAAAAGCCCAAAGCCTTGGGCAACACTGACGCCGATTACGCTGAAAATCGTCGTGCAGATTTCAACTATAAGCGTTAAGCTTAAGTGCTGTGATCTGAACTAAACAGGGCGGCTCACTGGCCGCCTTGTTTTTTCAACGGGATATTATGTCTATGACAACCACCTCTAAGCGAGTACTGGGTACTGGGTTGCTTTTGATTAGCTGCCTGGTCAGCAGTCAGCCGAGCTTTGCCTTCGCCGACGATGATGCCCGCAAGGCGATTGTTGAGCTGCGTCAACAAATTAGAACGCTCACCGAAGCTAACCAACGTGCTCGGATTCAGCTCGCGGATCAAATCGAAGCGCTCGAGCAAGAAGTGATGCGCCTGCGCGGCGATATGGAACAACTCGGACGTCCAAGCTCTGGCCTAGGGTCACCCGGGGGCACGTCTGGCGCCCGTGCGCCCGATGTCAAGTCTGCTGACCCTCGCGAGCAATCTGCCTTTGATCAGTCGATTGAGAGCTTTCGTAAAGCTCAATACAAAGAGGCTATAGAGAACCTAACTGCATTTTTGACGCTCTATCCTGACAGTAGACTCACGCCTACCGCGCAGTTTTACCTAGGCAGTAGTCGTTATGCTTCAAAAGACTTCAGGGGTGCGATCGCTACACTTGATGCAATGGTAAAAAGGTACCCAAGAGAAACTCGCGCGCCTGATGCATTGCTATTGATTGCAGGCTGCCAAGTTGAACTGAACAATCGCCCTGCCGCCAAAGCTACGTTGCAGCGTATCGTTCAAGAATACAAAGGTACGCCAGCTGCTGAAACGGCCGCCAAACGGATCCCATTACTCTAAGGCGCACAATAGACTAGCCGGTTCGAGTTCAAGTATCGAAGCCTTGAATCGGTTCAGCCGCGAACCCAACCCACTTAGAGGGCGGCCAAAGAGCGCCTTATGCCGACGTCAATAACAGGCAAGCCACGCCCACCACAATCAGTACGGTTCCAACAACTTCTTGACGCGTGCTTTTACTTGCAAACACACGCCAAGACAGCAGTTGCGCAAACAAAACTTCTACTAAGCCCAAGGTGCGCACATTAGCGGCTGCAGTCAAAGCAAAACCCAGAAACCAGCCCTCTGAGGCCGAGGCACCAAGCAAACCACCCCATATAGAGATTCGCCAGGCGTGCAGGCAACGCACCCAAGCTTCGTAGTGAAAAATCATCATCCAGGCAGCCAGCAACAGTGTTTGCACACCCAGCCCACAAGCAAGTGTTAGCGAAGCACGCATCAAAAAATGGCCATCGCCTAGCGCTAGGATGCCACCTCTGAACGTGACTGCGGCAATCGCAAAGCAAGCACCGGCCAACAGCCCCAACACGGCAGGCTGCCATGCAGAGCCCTCTTGAGGGCCGCTGACAGGCTTACGCGCCATGATGGTGACGCCAGTTGTGGCGACAATAATCGCAGCCATTGCAAGCCATGAAATCGTATCGCCCAAGACAACCAAGCCAAAAACCGCTACCTGAACAGGCTCGGTTTTAGTCCAGGCAGTCACCACCACAAACGCGCGCTGACGCATTGCCGCAAGCATCAAGGCAGTTGCTGCGATCTGCGATACCGCCCCGGCGGCGACAAACAGGGCAAAACTCAGATCCATCGATGGAAACGTTGACCCCGTTGCATAAAGAGCAATAGCGGCAAACAGTGCGGCAAACGGAAAGCCATACAAGAAGCGTACCTGCGTGGCACCAAGCGTGCCAAGCTTTTCGGTCAGGCTGCGCTGAATGGCATTACGCCCAGCCTGAGCCGCAGCCGCAAAAATCGAAGCGGGAATCCATAACCAAGTCCAATCTTGCACAAGTGTCTCCAGTGAGGGTTTAGCGGCTATCGAGAGCGCCAATTCGCTCGCAGCGTCAGCACGGCCCGCATACACGCAGGTGGTAATAGATTGCATACGACATCAATGACCACCCGCGTGCTGCATCAAGAGGGTTATCGTTGCAGGATCCAGCACAATCCCATCAGCACGTTGTTGCGCCATTTTTTTCAATTCAATTTCACCCGGTACAATCACTGGTCGAGCGGCATCCACGGCGGGGCTGTCATGCAAAATCGCCGCAAAATCCATCATCCGTTCTGACAACCACTGCGCCGAACCCAACAAACGTGTATCGATCAAAATAAAAAAGTGCCCCAAATTTTGCGCTTCGTCAGGCGCATCGACCCAAGACTTCACGTGCGTCAAATAGGCCGCGTTAGACAACAGCCCTGCAAACAGATCAACCAGTAAGGCAAGCCCGTAACCCTTATGCCCACCGACTGGCAATAAGAAACCATCGAGTGCAGCTTTGGGGTCAGTTGTCGGTCGCCCCTGAGCGTCAGTTGCCCAGGTATCTGGAATCGACTCGCCACGCTTAAATGCATTACGCACCTTGGCGCGTGCGACCACACTCATCGCCATATCCAGCAAAAAGGGCGAACCACCGGGATTTGGCACACCAAAACCAAGGGGGCTATTGCCAAGCCGAGCATCACTGCCCCCCCAGGGCGCAATCGTCGTCGTGGCGTTACTACCAATCACGCTGGCAAAACCTTCTTCTGCCGCGATCAACGAGTAGGGCGAGATCGGCCCAAAATGATTACTGCCGCGCGCAAACGCCATCCCAATGCCACACTGCCGCGCCGCCTCCATCGCCGCACGCAAGGCGTGCATGCCCACCAGCGGCCCCACACCATTGTCACCATCCACCAACCGCAAGGCAGGCGCCGGCGCTTGTACAGAAATATTTGGCTGTGCACGGATCCCTTTCACCAACAACCGTTCACCGTAAGACTCAATACGCGATAGCCCGTGTGTACTTAAACCAAAAAGATCAGCGAGCACCAATATTTTCACAACATCAGCAGCATCTGCTTGCCTCAGACCCAGGCCCTGAAATGCACGGGTGGCTAAGTCTGTCAGTTCTGCTTCAGACCAATGTGATTGAAAAGCCTGCGGTTGATTCATGTTGCTGAAAAATCCTATTATTCGAGGTATGAAAATCTTCGCGAGCGCAACACGATTTCTGCGTGTCGTTCAAACAGTGCTGAAACAGATGAGCGATCAAGTGCTGACATACTAAACGTTCTCGCGCCAGCGGCAAAATAGCGCACAGTCACACTGAGGCTTTCGCGCACCGTCACACAAGCAGATAGGCGACATACGAATAAGTCACTGAAACACATGCAGATAGCCGACATACGCGCAAGTCACTGGAATACAAGCGGATAGCCGGCATACGCGCAAGTGACTGAAACACAAGCAGGTTGTACTGCAATCGCAGGTTGATACTAGGGTTTGTTTGCAAAAATAGCTAACTTATGATTTGATTGGCCATGAACCATTCGGATCATCGCTTCAACATCCGCAATCACGTGAACCGAATACCCAATTAGAAGGTAGGTCATGCTAACTGATGTAAACGTCCGCAACGTTGCCGTAGTGACAGGTGCAGCGCGCGGGATCGGCCTCGCTTGCGTCAAGCGACTTGCCGCAAAGGGCTTTCGCGTTGCCATGGCTGATATAGGCTCGGCACAACTCGACGAGTCAGCGGGAGCGTTACAAGCTCAGGGGTGGGATGTGTTGACGCTACCTGGCGATGTCGGTCATTATGACGCGGTACAACAACAGGCTGCTTTAGTCTTGCGTCATTACGGGCGCATCGACGTATTAGTGAACAATGCTGGCATCTCGCAACCGAAGGGCTTACTCGACATTTCAGAGGCCGAGTGGGACCACACCATCATGGTCAATCTCAAGGGATTCTTCAACTGGTGTAAGGCCGTCGCACCCGCGATGCTCGCCCAGGGAGGCGGCCGCATCATTAATATGTCCTCTATTAGCGCTACCACCGGCGGCAGCGCTGAAGCCGTCAGTAAGTTTTCATACTGCGCAACGAAAGCGGGGGTGCTTGGCTTAACTCGCGGGTTGGCCAAAGAACTGGCTCCCACAGTAACAGTCAACGCCATCTGCCCCGGATCAATTCGCACAGATCTGACTGAAGCGCTGATCAGTGCAAACCACGATCAAATCTTACAAACAATACCGCTTAAGCGCATTGGGACACCGGATGACATTGCAGTTGTCGTCGAGTTTCTGGCAACGGTTAACCCCTGTTTTATAACTGGCGAGGTAATAGATGTCGACGGCGGTCAGTGGGTCAACTGACCTTAGCGCGAGCGGTCATACGTCAGCCGCACAACGCAGAACGCGGATTAGGCAGTCGTTAAAACTGTCTGCTTTGCTATTACCCGGCGTGATCTTTCTGATCGTGGGTTTACTGTGGCCCTTCGCATCAATGCTTGGGATTTCGTTTTATGACAAATACCCTGCAAATACCGGCTTCACACTCGACCATTACCTGTTGCAATTCGAAGACTCGTACGCGCTATTTGTTGCCCTACGTACTCTTGCTCTCGGTCTCTGGGTCACTGTCCTTACCGCTGTGATTGGCTACCCTGTTGCTTGGTATCTCGCACGTAGCGACTCTCGCCTAAAACACCTGGTATTTTTAGGGGTGGTGTCTCCACTGCTCGTCAGCATCGTTGTACGCACGCTCGGCTGGACGATTTTGCTTGGCAATGAGGGGCTAGTCAATGCGCTATTAGTGAGCATCGGAGTCGTAGATGAACCCCTACGGCTGATGCAGAGCTTCTGGAGCGTCGTGCTCGGTATGACTCACGTGCTATTGCCCTTTATGGTTCTTTCCATCTCGAGCGTTTTAAGTAAGATTGACCAATCGCTCATCGAATCGGCTGCAGTGATGGGAGCCTCACCTTTTCAAAATTTTTTGCGAATTGTCTTGCCGCTTTCGGTGCAAGGTCTTGCAGCAGGTTCGGTAATTGTTTTTTGTCTGTCGATCGGTGCGTACATCACACCGATATGGCTCGGCCGTGGGCAAGTCAACGTCATGTCAATCTACATTCATGAACAAATGGTCGTGATGGTCGACTGGCCGGCGGGTGCAGCGGCCTCAATGATCCTGACGATCGTCACGCTGATTGTGCTGACGATCTATGGTTTTATCATCAAAAGGCACGCCAGACGATGAGAAAAAAAACCTCCGAGAGAATGCTTAAACTTTATGTCGCTCTGGTCCTGCTATTTCTTGCCTTGCCGATTGCCGTCGTCATTCCTTCGTCCTTTAGTAACGAATCAAGCCTGCGGTTTCCACCAAAAGGTTTTTCGTTAAAGTGGTTTGAAAAGGCCTGGAATACTCAGGCGTTCTGGGACGCTTTTCAAGTCAGTTTGCTGGTCGCCGCGATCGCAACGGCAATTTCACTGGTCATCGGTACACTTGCGGCCTTTGCAATCGTGCGTCATCAGTTTCGTGGTAAACAATTTTTCGAATTTCTTTTCATGACCCCGTTGGTCTTCCCAGCGATTGTGCTCGCGGTTGCACTCTCGATGGTACTCGGTTCTGTAGGACTGTTGCGTAATTTCTGGGGCCTTGTATTTGCCCATGTCATCATCACAGTGCCCTATATTGTTCGCACCGTAGGGGCTACCCTGTCTGAAATTGATATCGCTTATGAAGAGGCTGCCGCCACGCTTGGGGCAAATACTATCCGGACCTTTTTTCTTGTGACGCTCCCGATGCTAAGGCCAGGACTGATTGCCGGCGCCGTGTTTTCGGCCATCATGTCCTTTGACGAATTCACCGTCTCTTTGTTTCTTGTGGGCCCTGGGGTGATGACGCTTCCGCTTGAAATTTATCACTACACCGAGTTTCAGATGGATCCGACGGTGGCAGCGATTTCTACTATGCTACTCGGTGTGACCGCCTTAATCGTCATTGTGATCGAACGTTCGATTGGATTAAAAAAGCAATTTAAACACTAACCGTCTTGACCTGATTTCACTCAATGGAGTTTATAAAAATGAAGCCTATCGATAACGAAGACAGCTACTTGTTGGACAATTTCAGGACTCAGCCAAAGCGCCGAGATATTCTCAAATCGTTGCTGGCGCTAGGGGTAGGTAGTGCCTCGGTGATGCAGTTTGCCAACGCCCTAGCCACCGCGACAGATGCCGAGGTCGCCAAACTGGTCATTCTTTCGCAGCCGGGTGTTCTACCTAAGTTATGCAACGACATTTCTACGCCGTTGATCAAGAAAATGAGTCCCAAGACTGAGATCGAAGTCATCGCGTCGAACAATGCTGCGTCTTACCCACGCATGCTGGCCCAACGCAGTAACCCCTCGATCAGCGGCTCAATGATCAACGACCTTTTCGCGCAACGGGGCATCGCAGATGGGATGTGGGACAAATTCGACCCTGCCATCATGACGAACCTTAAACATATTCCTGCCGAGATCATGACGCCTGGTGGCTTTGGGATTATATTTTTAATGACACCCTACGGCATTATGTACAACCCTGATCGGGTCGAAAAACCCACTTCATGGCTCGACCTTTGGAACCCAAAATACGCTGGGCGTGTCTCAATGTGGGATGCCTATTTTGACGCGTACATTATGGCAGCCGTCGCAACAGGTAAAGGACCAAATGTTCTTGAGGGTATCAAGGCCTGGAGTGCTCACAAGAAAAACATCGGGGCCTGGGTCAGTTCACCGATCGTTGAAGCTGATATGGTTGACCGCGGTGAAGTGTGGTTAGCACCACATTGGGGTGCCTGGGCAGAGTTAGCACGCTCGCAAGGAAAAAAAGTCGCCTTCACCGTCCCAAAAGAAGGTGCGGTGCAATGGGGTGGTCATATGCAGCTCAGCAAAGGGTTCAGCCCAGCCGTCTCGAAACTCAGCCAGGCTTACATGAACACATGGCTGTCTGATGAGTTTCAACTCGAGGCACTCAAGCAAGGCTTTCTCTCACCAGTCAGCAAAGCGGTCAAGGTACCGGATGATCTCAAACGCGCTGGTTTCATCAGCGTAGATGATGCGATTACCAAACTGATCCGGCCTGACTTTAAAGACGTGGGTGAGCAAATGCCAAAAATCAAAGCGCTGATTGACCGAACGCTCAAAGGCTAGGGATACCCGTGATGACAAATCAAACGCCCGACGTTCAATTGGTGAATATTCATAAACGTTACGGAGAAGTCGCCGCTGTCAGGGGCATTGATTTGGAAGTGCGTCGCGGAGAAATGGTGAGTTTTCTGGGCCCAAGTGGTTGCGGAAAAACCACCACTCTACGCATGATTGCCGGGTTAGAAGAGCCTGACGCGGGCGAAATCATGATCCGTGGGCAAACAATGAATCAAGTGCCCACGCATCGACGAAACCTTGGCATGGTTTTTCAGAATTACGCCCTGTTCCCGCATATGTCAGTGCACGAAAATATTGCCTTTGGTTTATTGATGCGCAAAGAGCTTCGCGTCGATATCGACAAAAAGGTAAAAGATGTCATGAAGCTGATACGCCTCGAGGGGATGGCTCTGCGCCTGCCCTCTCAGTTGTCAGGCGGCCAGCGACAACGGGTTGCCTTGGCACGAGCAATTGTGACCAAACCCAATGTTTTGTTGCTCGATGAACCACTTGGCGCCTTAGATAAAAAACTGCGCGAACAAATGCAGATCGAAATCCGAATGCTGCAACGCGAAGTCGGCATCACAAGTATTTTTGTCACGCACGATCAAGAAGAGGCGCTTACGCTATCCGATCGCATTGTCGTCATGGATGGCGGACGGATCATACAACTAGGCACCCCGGCTGAGATTTACAAAAATCCGGTCACACCTTTCGTATCTGAATTTATTGGAGTATCTAATTCAATCGAAGCCACTGTCACGAAGGCGGAGGGCCAAGTGATTTCCGTTGTCGCCAAAAAAAGCGGCCTCACGTTACACGCCCCTGCAAGTGACTTTGCACGCGCGGGTGACCCCGTTGAGATCTCTGTTAGGCCTGAGAACATCACTTTGTTTCAAGAGCCTCGCGAAGGATATAACACGCTCACGGGCGTTATTTCCCATGTGGTGTTTACAGGCCCCCTCACCTATTTTCATCTTGAGGCTGGTGAGGGTGCAAAGTTCATTGCGTTGCAGCCAAACGCCGTGACAACAAACGTCGCAGAACAACCAGCGGTCGGAGATCACATCATGTTTGGTTGGCCCCATGAAGCGACTAGAGTACTGCCGGCACGTTAGCGCTTCAGTCTATCAATTAGATCAACAAGGAACCGTTATGCCATCCACTACAGTCGTCGCGCCACGCACTGACGTCAAACAGGCCATTCTCGATTGGTTGCGTGCTCACGAGCAGGACATGTTCGCCCTGCTCGAACAAGTTGTCAATATTGACAGCGGCAGCTACAACAAAGCAGGTGTTGATCAGGTCGGTGCGATCTTTCGTGCGCATCTCGAGAAGGCTGGCGTCGCGACAAAGGTACATCCCAATGCCAAGCATGGCGACTGTCTCGTTGCTGAGGTGCCCGGCAGTGCTGAGCCAACTGCAGCGCACGTGCTGTTGATGGGGCACATGGATACTGTTTTCCCAGATGGTACAGCTGCACAACGACCATATCGCGTTGAAGATGGTATTGCCTATGGTGCCGGCGTAGCTGACATGAAAGCAGGCCTCGTGATGAACACCTTTGTGGCACGCGCCTTTCATGCCTGTGGAGGTAATCAGCTGTCTATTAAAGTGCTCTACACCGGCGACGAAGAAATCGCCTCGCCCGCTTCGCGAGACCTGATCCTAAAAATGGCCAAAGGTGCCGCTACCGTATTGAATGCCGAGCCTGGCCGGCCGAGCGGCAACGTTGTCACGTCTCGCAAAGGCGCATTCTTTATCGACTTCGAAGTTGACGGCGTGGCCGCGCACTCAGGCGTCAATCACGACAAAGGCGCTAGCGCAATTGAGGCCTTAGCCCGAAAGATCACTGCACTACATCAACTGACTGACCGCGCCGCCGGTATCACCGCCAATGTCGGAACGATCAAAGGGGGCATGTCAGTCAATACCGTAGCCCCCCATGCCTCAGGCCAATTAGATGTTCGGTTTCCGGGTGACGTAGATCACGAAGATCTACAGCGGCGCATCAAAAATATCATTGAAGAAGAAGCCCTGCCCTGCACCTGCGGACGCATCACCCATCAAGGGACTTTTTTACCTTTATTCGAGACGAATGCGAGCCGAGAACTGTTAGCTGACTATCGGATGTCCGCAGAAGAGCTTGGCGTCTCGGTCAAGGGCGAATTTACTGGTGGATCGGCCGACAGCGGGCTAACCGCCTCGGTTGGGGCTCCGACTCTTTGCGCAACAGGCCCCGTTGGTGGTCAGGTTCATACGGCAGACGAGTACTGCCGCATCGACACACTCGTGCTCAGAGCGCAAGCCGTCGCACTCACTATCCTCGCGCGCGATGCTCTTTAAACGAATCGGTTCTCAGAACGCCATCACAGCCGAGACAAGCTTAATGGCGAGTCGCCCACCCCATCCCGATGTTTAAACACGTGGCTTCTTGAGCATATTTGATGAAACTCTCTACTTCTCCTGTTGCATTAGTCACCGGTGCTGCGACAGGCATCGGACAGTCAATCGCTGAGCAGTTACACGAAACAGGCTATCGCTTGGCGATTACCGATATCAACTTCGAACAGGCACAAAAACTCGCGCACCAGCTTTCAGAAACAGGCGCCGACGCACAAGCCTTCAAACTCGACGTCCGCTCGCAACGTGATATCCAGTCTGTGTTCGCGCAGGTAGAGCGCACAATGGGCCCCCTCGCAGTGCTGATCAATAACGCAGGCCTGTATCCAAATCATCCGTCACTCGACATGACCGAAACACAATGGGACGACGTGTTTGATACAAACCTGAAAGGCACTTTTTTTTGTTGTCAGGCTTTCGCCCAAGCTGCAACGAGAAATAACACCCAAGGGGCCATCGTCAATCTTGCCTCAACCTCTGCCTTTTCTGCCAGACCCGGCGCCGCTCACTACGCCGCCTCAAAGGCAGGCGTCGTGATGCTAACCAAATCGCTCGCCCAAGAGTTTGGTACTCAAGGCATTCGAGTCAACGCGGTAGCCCCCGGCCTAATTGAAGTTGGTAAGACCAACGTCACGGTAGCCTATCGCGATCAATTCACAACGATGGTGCCCTCGGGCCGCACAGGTACCCCTGCGGATATCGCAGGTGTCGTGTCCTTCTTAATCTCCCCGGCCGCAGATTACGTGAACGGCGAATGTATCGTCGTAGACGGCGGCTTTCTAACCGGCCGCACCTTACAGCGCTCGAAGACGCCCTAGCAACCCCAGCAAGCGCAAACAATCTACCGCATCAAACCACCTCAGCGCTTGAGCCGCCCCGGAGTGGCGTATTTTGCCCAGCACAAATACCCACGCAGGGGCAGTTCAAGCGCGTGCGAATAAAGAGGACAAAAGTCTAAGCATCAACCCACCCCAGCGCTTGAGCCGCCCCGGAGTGGCGTATTTTGCCCAGCACAAATACCCACGCAGGGGCGGTGCAAGCGCGTGCGTAAGCGAACTGTTCAAGCGCGTGCGTAAAAAGAGAATCAAACGTGCATAAAAAAATCCAGACCGAAGTCTGGATTTTTTTATCGAACATGAGTACCTGAGCCGAAGCTCAGGCCATGCGCAACTGAGCTTAGAAACCGCCCATGCCGCCCATTCCACCCATGCCGCCCATATCACCACCACCCATACCACCGCCGCCAGCTGGCTTGTCTTCAGCCAGTTCGCAGACAGCTGCTTCAGTTGTCAGCAACAAGCTGGCAACAGACGCTGCATTTTGCAATGCAGTGCGTGTGACTTTAGTTGGATCCAACACACCTTGCTCGACCAAGTCACCGTACTCACCGGTGGCGGCGTTAAAGCCGTAGTTACCTGAACCGTTTGCAACTTCGTTGACCACAACGCTTGGCTCGTGACCAGCGTTTGCAACGATGATGCGCAATGGCTCTTCGATGGCGCGCAACACAAGCTTGATGCCTGCGTCTTGGTCAGCGTTGTCACCCTTAAGCTTCGACACGACAGCGCGAGTACGAATCAACGCAACGCCACCGCCAGGAACAATACCTTCTTCGACCGCAGCGCGTGTTGCATGCAGAGCATCTTCAACGCGTGCTTTCTTTTCTTTCATTTCGACTTCGGTAGCAGCACCAACGCGAATCACAGCAACACCGCCGGCCAACTTGGCCACGCGCTCTTGCAATTTTTCACGATCGTAGTCAGAAGTGGCTTCGTCGATCTGAACACGAATCTGCTTGACGCGTGCTTCGATTGACTTGGCATCGCCATGACCGTCGATGATGATGGTGTTTTCTTTACCGACTTCGATACGCTTAGCCTGACCGAGTTCTGCCAGTGTGGCTTTTTCAAGCGACATACCGGTTTCTTCAGAAATGACGGTACCACCGGTGAGGATGGCGATGTCTTCGAGCATGGCTTTGCGCCGATCACCAAAACCAGGCGCTTTAACGGCGGTAGTTTTGAGGATGCCACGAATGTTGTTGACGACCAGCGTAGCCAAAGCCTCGCCTTCGACGTCTTCAGCCACGATCAGCAGTGGGCGGCTCGACTTGGCAACTTGCTCAAGCACGGGCAGCAGATCACGAATGTTGCTGACTTTTTTGTCATAGATCAGAACATACGGGTCATCCAACGCTGACACTTGCTTGTCAGGATTGTTGATGAAGTAAGGCGACAAGTAGCCGCGATCAAACTGCATCCCTTCAACGACGTCGAGCTCGTTGTCGAGTGACTTGCCGTCTTCGACAGTGATCACGCCTTCTTTACCGACTTTGTCCATTGCGTCTGCAATGATTTTGCCGATCGAGAAATCACTGTTAGCCGAAATTGAGCCAACTTGAGCGATTTCTTTAGTTGTCGTGCAAGGCTTTGACAACTTCTTGAGTTCTGCAACCGCAACAGCGACAGCTTTGTCGATACCGCGCTTCAGATCCATTGGGTTGATGCCGGCAGCCACATACTTGAGGCCTTCAACAACAATCGACTGCGCCAACACTGTTGCAGTGGTGGTGCCGTCGCCAGCGTTGTCAGAAGTCTTTGATGCGACTTCTTTCACCAACTGGGCGCCGATGTTTTCAAATTTGTCTTTGAGTTCGATTTCTTTAGCAACCGACACGCCGTCTTTAGTGACGGTTGGGGCGCCGAACGAACGCTCGAGCACAACGTTACGACCTTTAGGGCCGAGGGTGGTTTTTACAGCATTGGCGAGGATATTTACGCCACGGACGATGCGCACGCGTGCGTCATCACCGAATAGAACTTGCTTGGCAGCCATTTAAGTTTCCTTCGTATTCTGTGGATTACTGGACAACAGCGAGAATTTCTTCTTCGCGGATGACCAGAACTTCTTCGCCATCAACTTTGACGGTTTGGCCAGCATATTTGCCGAACAAAACTTTATCGCCAACTTTGACGTCCATTTTCAGGACTTTGCCGTCTTCAGTTTGTTTGCCGGGACCAACGGCTAGCACTTCACCTTGATCGGGCTTTTCAGCCGCGCTTTCAGGGATAACGATGCCCGAGGCAGTTGTGCGCTCGTTGTCCAGGCGTTTGACGATCACGCGATCGTGCAGGGGACGCAGGGCCATGTAGAACTCCTGTTACAAATAATAAGGTTGTTGGAAAACGCCTTCGCGAGTTGTTAGCACTCACTGGGGTCGAGTGCTAATTATAAGGGTTGTTTTGGGGATTTCAAGGGGGCTAAGGAATTTATAGCCCTCTATCAAGCTGTCGAATGTCAGCGAATATTGTCGTTGGCAATCCAAGTCCAGAGTTTTACTGCCGTCGGCAATTCAAGTTCAGCTGTTTGCAAACTAAGTTCATATTCGACAGTTGTCGCTGGTGGCGCCTTCAGAGGAAACGTCGCGTTCAAACCTCTCACGCAAGATTTTTGCACTTCGCCAACGCAAAATCTAGCGCTTTCCCTTTAACTGAATACAGCGTACAGTGAATGCGTACGCTAATTAGGGTGCATTTGCGCGAATTGATATAACTAAAACTAAATTTAATTTACAAAACTACCC
>CAMCII010000032.1 GCA_945874505.1 Bordetella parapertussis
CCAATCATGGTGGTCACGCCCGAGCTCAAGGCCTCTTCAATTTGTTGCGGGCAGATCAAATGGATATGGCTATCAATGCCACCGGCCGTCACGATCATGCCTTCAGCGGCGATCACTTCTGTAGCGGGGCCCACCACAATCGTGATGCCTGGCTGGACATCCGGGTTACCCGCTTTACCGATGCCCGAGATACGACCATTTTTAATGCCGATATCAGCCTTAACGATGCCCCAGTAATCGATGATCAAGGCATTGGTCAGCACGGTATCCACACAATCTTTACTCATGCGTTGCGATTGGCCCATACCATCACGAATCACCTTGCCGCCACCAAACTTAACTTCTTCGCCATAGATGGTGAAATCTTTTTCAACCATCGCAAACAAGGCCGTATCGGCCAAGCGAATTCGATCACCCGTGGTGGGGCCATACATCTCAGCGTATGCTTGTCTGGAAATCTTCATTTGTCTAAGGCCCCCATCACCAAACCTCTAAAGCCATATACAAGCCGATCACCCGCTAAGGCCACGAGCTCAACCTCACGTTCTTGACCCGGCTCGAAACGTACGGCAGTGCCCGCCGGTATATTCAAACGAAATCCGGTGGCCTGCGCACGATCAAAACGAAGCGCCGCATTGGTCTCTGCAAAGTGATAGTGCGAGCCGATCTGCACCGGCCGATCACCCGTATTCGCGACCAGCACTTTCGTCAACGTACGGCCAGCATTGATTTCAATTTCACCTGGGGCAACAATCATCTCGCCCGGAATCATTGGTGTGGTATTCATCTATTTCTCCAAAAAATCTCACGTTTCAAAGTGAGAAGAACAGCAATCAGGCCGACGACCGACTGAAATCTCGTCCTTCAACGCAAGAAGAACAGCAACAAGACTGACTAATGAATGAAATCTCGTCCTTCAAAACAAGAAGAAGAGCAACACGTATGACTACTGAATAGGTTGATGAACCGTGACAAGTTTGGTGCCATCCGGAAACGTTGCCTCGACTTGAATATCGGGGATCATCTCAGAAACGCCTTCCATCACATCTTGTCGACTCAAAATATGACGGCCTTCGCTCATGAGTTCTGCGACGGTTTTTCCGTCGCGGGCACCTTCCATGATGGCCGCCGAAATCATGGCGATCGCCTCGGGTACGTTAAGCTTTAGGCCACGTGCGCGCCGCCGCTCGGCCAGCAAGCTCGCCGTAAAAATTAACAGTTTGTCTTTTTCGCGTGGTGTCAGATCCATAGTTACCCCTTAACAACTTCTATCATCTTAATCATCAAGTCGCCCACAAGCGTGGTGCAACAGCTGGCAAACCAAGTACGACCGGGCGCAACTGCGCCCAAGCGTCTTGTAATAAAAACTTAAGCTCACGCGGTTCAGCTAAAACCCGACCCACTAATAAACGAGGGTGAAGAATCGTCCACGCCAATTGAGTTGAGTGTTCACGCAAGGCTTGTACTGTAAATTCGTTAAACGTCTTAGACGCTGGCAAAATCGCCCACAGCGTTGCGCAGCTGTAATGCCCACGCAGGCCGATTGGCGAGGCAAACAACGCATCATCGCCTACCAAGGCTAAACGGTCGTGCCAAACCAGTTGCCCATCAATTTGAATTTTCAACGATTGACGAAAGTGTCCTTCAGAAAAAGACTCACCAGAGGCGTGACGCCCGAAGATGAGGTGATCCCAACCTAACATTGCACCGTGCTGATCGACCCTGATGTCAAGATCAGAACGCACACGTGCCCGATTAAACACAATGGTTTCTTGAGGTAACCATTCGAAGGCACCCTTCAAGTCAATATCAATCAACTGTGAAGCCTCAAGCGAGGCGTTAGCGCCGTACCACTTTGCTGCAGAGGGCGTCGTGACCAAGCCATGGCTGCCAGGCTGACTATTGATCAGCACTTCAAGTCGATCACCGCCAGCGATACCGCCGGGCGGGTGCACAATAATCGCGTGGCAAGGCGAAGCACCTTCTGGGTACAAGGCTTTTTGAATACGTAAGGGGCCCAGATGCTGATGATTCAGTCGAGTCTTCAGGCCAGACTGATGCGGGTCTAGATTGAAGTCAAGCGCGAGGCGTGCTGTCCAAGACGTAAGCGCCGACTCGGCTGCAGCCTGGCCTGAGGAGTCTGAGTCATTAGACCAATGTCGCTGATCACCAGGATGCATCAATCACACAAAGTGGAAGGTTGAGCCGCGAAACTTAATCTTGACTATCAATGCCTAGATGCAGGCAGTATTGAAGTCGCAGATCAGCACGAGACGCACAGCCGAAGCGCGCGTGCGTAATTAAAACATCATGATGACAAATCTTTGAGCGAGATGCAAAAAGAATTATCTGACAGAACCAAGCGAGGTCGAACGAGTTCAAAAATGCACCATTTTGGTACATACCAATGCAACAAAAAGGTGCATACGTTTCACTCAAACACAGGCACCTCATGAGGCTAATCAAAATGTCTGTAAATGACGCGTCTGTAGCCTCTTCTCAATCGCTCAAAAAAAACGACGGCCAAGGCCGTCGTTTTTTTCTAGCGCACGAATGACCTTACATCTTGCCGCTCAACACACTCAGCAAGCGCTGTGCCGTGGCGCTGGTGTCGCGCACACCTTGCGCATCAAGCACCGTGATTTGCGTTTGGTTACCTTGCTGAACCAGACGAATACGCAGCGTAGGCGCTTTCGTTGGATCTTTGCCGCCAAACAGTCGGCTAAACAAGCTAGGCTCTTCACGCTTTTCGCCCGTGTCGGTATCAACGTATCGCACAAAGAACTCGCCTGCAGAGCGATCACGATCGTCTACGGTGAACCCACCCGAATCCAGTGCTACACCCACACGACGCCAAGCGCGATCAAAGGGTTCTGCAACGACCAACATGGTCTTGTCACTCGGCACAGTCACTTTAGGCTCTTGTGCGCCAGGAGTTGTTTGCGCCATTTTCTTACGTGCGCCATCAACATCTTCACCCAAGTACACCATCAGTCTAGCCAACATCGCTGCGTTTAAGCCCGGATCTTCTTTAGCATTCGTCCACTTCAAGTCGACGTCAGCTAAGGTGACTCGGGTGACTTCTTCCATGTGGCGATGCGAAATATAAACCTCTGTACGCGAGCCTGCACGTTCGATACGGGTGCGAAACTTATCACGTGTACCGCTGTCATATAGGCTGTCAAGCAAGGAACCCAACGCTTGCCGCACCCAGCTCTCAGGGATTTTTGCGCGATTTTCAGCCCAGTTCGTCACAATTAAACCCGCCTTGGGGTCAATGACATCAAGCGAAAACCCAGCGTCTGTCCAGAAATCAGCCGTCATCGAAAACACTTTTTCGGGGGCCATATCAATAGACAGCCAACGCAGCTCACCATCGCGCATCACACGCATGTCACTGCGGGTTGGTAGCACGCCAGACTGAGCCGAGTTGGGCACGCCCCGACCGCCAGTTTGTGCCTGCTGATACTGCGAGAAGGTTGTGGTGCCTGTTGCGGGCGACCGGTAGCGCGGATCGTTTGCAGCCTGCGTCAGGTCAGGAGGGATGCTGAGCGGGTCGGTACGAACCACGCTTTTATAATCAACCGCGTTGTCGCCGCTCATGACAGACTGCAAACTATTACAACCACTTAACAGCAACAGCGTAGCAATTAGGGCGGACACTACACCGCACTTTTTGTTCAACAAACTTTTCATTTAAAGCAACCCCGCCTCTGACATTGCAGCTCGCAAGGGAGCATGAAATTGAGCGCTAAGTTGAACCAGAGGCAGGCGTATCCCGGAGGGGATACGTCCCATCTGAGCCAACGCCCACTTGACTGGAACAGGGTTCCCTTCAACAAACAATAACTTGTTCAAAGGGCCCAGTAAATTATTTAGGCGCTTGACGGTCGACACGTCGCCCTTCAGTGCAGCACTACACAGCTCGTGCATGGCGCGTGGTGCAATATTGGCGGTGACAGAGATGTTGCCGCGACCACCTAGCAAAATCAACGCCGCAGCAGTCGCATCGTCGCCACTCAGCACCAAAAATTCAGAGGGCAAATCACGAATCAGTAAAGCTCCACGACCGATATCGCCGGTCGCATCTTTAATCCCGATCACGCCTGGCACCTGCGCCAAACGCAGCACAGTGTCGTGCGCAAGATCAGCGACCGTGCGGCCTGGCACGTTGTACAAGATTGTGGGCAGATCAACCGCCTCTTGCACAGCTTTGAAATGTTGGTACATGCCCTCTTGGGAAGGCTTGTTGTAATAGGGCACCACCGATAACCCAGCATGTGCACCGACGCTGCGGGCGTGCTCAGCAAGATGGATTGCCTCACTGGTTGAGTTGGCACCTACACCAGCAATCACAGGGATTCGACCTGCAGAGTGCTCGACTGCAACGCGAATGAGTTCAGCGTGCTCGTCTACATTTACCGTGGGTGACTCGCCAGAGGTGCCGACAATCACAAGCGCATCGGTCCCTTCTTGGGCATGCCAGTCAATCAATGCTTTGAAGCTTTTATAGTCAAGGCTGCCATCAGGGTGCATCGGTGTTACCAAGGCAACCATGCTGCCCATGAATTGGGGTACTTTAGAAGTCGAGATCGTGGCCATGAATGGATCCAGAAGGCGAGTCAAGGCGCAAAAGCACCTATACGAAGTTAGAGCAACAGTTTACCGGATTGCGAGAAGATCTATAAAAAAAGACGCATAAGCTGCTCGCCTAACGCGACCAAGGGATTCAGGACTGCACTCAGCACCCCTGTCGCCAGCAACCCAATCACAATCAACAGGCCGTAGGGCTCAATACGGCCATATTGCCAGGCAAGGCGATTTGGTAGCAGACTAAACAACATCCGCCCCCCGTCTAAAGGCAAAATAGGCAATAAATTCAAGGCCATAAGCACTAAGTTAATATGGATACCGACCCGCGCCATTTCAAACCAAAAGCCACTTCGCTCGCCCGCGTCGAATAATAAACGCAGGCAGATCGTCCATAAAATCGCCATGAATAGATTGGCAGCGGGCCCAGCTAGAGCTACCCAGAGCATGTCTTGCTTGGGGCGCCGCAGACGCCCAAAATCGACCGGTACTGGCTTAGCCCAGCCAAACAAAAAACCACCGCCAAAGAGGCTGGACATGGCCAAAATGCCAACCGGCACCGCGATTGTGCCAATCGGGTCAATATGACGAATAGGGTTTAGGCTGACACGTCCGGCCAGCGAGGCCGTTGGATCACCAAAAAGTTTCGCGACGTAGCCGTGCGCGGCCTCGTGCAAGGTGATCGCCAAGAGCACGGGAAAAGCATAAAGGGTCAGGGTGTCAAGCAGCTCTTTCATGCAACGATTGTAGAGCTTTATGACCGCTCAAGCGCGCATCTTGTCACCGACACCGTTAAATGATCAGCAAGCGCTCATTCAAGCGAGGCAAAACGACTCTTATTCGGCATCGGGCAACTGATCCCGAAAAATTTTCAATCAAGTCCCAGCTCACTTGGATCGCCACGGCCCCGCCGCACCACCTCGGGGGGCGAGGTCGTTAGGTCAATCACCGTGGTCGCATCAAGTGCACAGGCGCCCGCGTCGATCACGGCTGCCAAAACATGCTGATAGCGCTCGCGAATCTCGATGGAATCATTGAGGGCAAGCTCTTCGCCTTCGGGAATCAAGGTGGTCGACAAGAGTGGGGATTGTGCGTGCTCAAGCAACGCAAGCGTCACAGGATGCGCGGGCACCCGAATCCCGATCGTTTTACGTGATCGATGCGATACCCGGCGGGGCACCTCGCGTGATGCCGCGAGGATAAAGGTCCAGGGCCCCGGTGTGGCCAGCTTCAGCAGCCGATACTGAGCATTATCGACGCGCGCAAATTGACTAATTTCAGCCAGATCGCGACAGAGAATGGTCAAATGATGGCGATCATCAAGCCCGCGCAACTTACGCAAGGCGTCTGCTGCTCCCTTATCGTCTAGACGAGCAACCACGGCGTAGCTTGAATCGGTGGGCACCGCCACCAAACCGCCCTCTTGCAACAGTTGCGCCGCCTGCTTGAGTAAGCGGGGCTGAGGGTTATCAGGGTGCACCACAAACAGTTGCGACATGGGTCTTTATCTACATTGGGTTCGGAGGCATTAGAACCATCGCCCTGAACGGGGAAGATTTCTGAGCATTACGCTACAAACCCTGCGCATTTTGCCTGAGCTCAGCCGCGCCATCGGTTAAACTCTTGGCGCGTGTTGCCGTAGCTCAGTTGGATAGAGCAACGCCCTTCTAAGGCGTGGGTCACTGGTTCGACTCCAGTCGGCAGCACCAAACTAAGACACTTTACCGATTGAAGGGCAAGCAGCATCACCCTCGCCTTCAAAACAATTAGGGGTGCGACCGGCCCAGAAGCTCGCGACCCCGACTCTACCGCCGCTACTGCACAACCTTGGCGTTTTCGCGCAGTTTTTTCACGTACTCAAACCGCTGCTTTTGCACCAGCATTTGCCGGATATCGTTTTTGGCCTCATCAAAGGTAGGCGCTTTAAACGGGCGTATTTCTTCAAGTTTGAGGATATTCCAGCCCGCTGGGGTTTGAATTGGCGCAGCCGCAAGAGCGCCTTTTGCTAAGTTCACCATCACATTTGAAATTGCTGGCAAAATCTGGGCCGGTACAACCCAGCCAACGTTGCCGCCATCTTTTTTGCTAGGATCGATAGACGTCTCGGTAGCAAGTTTTGCAAACGCTTCGCCCTTGCGCAGTCGCGCTAAGACTGCTTTGGCCTGATCCTCGGTTGGGGTCACGATTAGACTCAGACGATACTGCTGCTGGTCTTTCATCTGGGCCATCTGCCGCTCGAACTCGGTCTTAAGCGTGGCCTCGGGGATGGGGTTGCGCGCCATGTAATCATTGAGCAAAAGTTCAACCAAAAAGGTCTGACGTACTTGCGCCCACTGGGCTTGCGCCTCATTGGTTTTATCGAGGCCTAGCCTGGCCGACTCTTGCGCAAGAATTTCGCGATTGATAAGTTCGTCTTGAATCACCTGACGTAACTCAGGCGAATCTCTTTGCCCCTGCGCAACGTTGACTTTCACGTTTGTATCAATCAAAGACTGCGACACAGGCACGCCGTTGACTGTCGCAAACACGCCTGGCGGTTTGGTCTGCGCCATGCCGCTGGCGCAAACCACGCTCAACGACAGCGCCAAAAACAGTGCGCGAGACGAAACCGAAAACTGAGAAAAAGGAGTCTGCATTATTTTCGCTTAATCTTATTTGAAGGAATCAAGAACAACCGGTTGATAGCCATTATAAGTGCCGTCGACGCTTTCGAAGCTTTGATGACAAAACTTCTACAAATAAGGTGACGCTAACCATGCCACCTTATTGCGCAGCCGCAGCCAAAATGGCAGTCGTCGCAGCGTACGAATTGTGATGCGTTCTGCCTGTGCGATGACGGCGTCGATTTGGCGTTCAAGCGCTGCAGCGAAACCGCGGTCGTAGACCTCAAGATCGAGCTCAAAATTCAAGCGTAGACTGCGCGGGTCAATGTTCGATGAGCCAACGTAAGACCAACCGCCGTCGACCGTGCATAATTTAGAGTGATCAAAATTGCCTTGGGCTTGCCAAATGCGGCATCCCGTCAAAATGAGTTGATCAAGCTGCGCCATCATGGCCGCATTCACTAGCTTCAAATTGTTGGCGCCCGGCACAACAATATCCACCACAATCCCTCTACGCGCGGCCGTCGACAACGCTGCAATCAACACGAGGTCGGGCAAAAAATAAGGCGATTGAATACGCACATGTTGTTGCGCCACCGACAATGCGCCCAGTAACATATTGTGCGTGCTACCCAAGGTGCTATCGGGGCCCGAGGCGACACAACGCATCGGTATCCCACGCTCTGTGAGTTGGCTTAAAGCGGGGGCAAACCAGTCGGGGCCTTTGAGTTTTTCTTGTGTGGTGAACTGCCAGTCGTGCGCAAAGCTGATAATCAACTGATGCACAATTGGCCCCTTCAGTTCAAAATGCGTATCTTGTGTAACCTCTGCTTTAGCCACCGCGGTCAAAAACCCTGCACGAATATTCATGCCACCCGTAAAACCGTGCACGCCATCAATCACAAGCAATTTACGATGGCTGCGCAGGTTGGCATACGCCAAGCGCAAGCCAAACAACGGACGCATAAAAAGCGCGGTTTTCACGCCCCCCTTGAGCAACATATTGATAATGGGTGGGCGCGAATACTTTGACCCAACCGCATCAATCAACACCCTCACCTGCACACCGCGCGCCTGCGCCTCGATCAGCGCTTGAGCAAACTCGGCACCCAATACGTCGTGATCAAAAATATAACTTTGCAGGGCAATTGACTGGGTGGCGCGACGAATCGCTGCCAGCATAGCGGGATAGGTTTGGTCGCCGCCACGCAGCGTCTGAATCTCATTGAAGTTCAACACCTTGAAATGACTGACGCGATCACCCAATACTTTAAGAGTCGAAAATTGCGCACCCGCCGCAGCGCTGACATCTTGAACCAGTACCCGTTCAATCACGTCTTCAGCGTAAATCGTACCGGCTCGCGGCTGCGTGATTCGCTGCTTGCGCACCCGATTGATGCCGGCAACCAAGTACAGCGCTGCGCCGAAAATAGGCGAAAACAATGCCACACCGACCCAGGCGACTGCAGCGCGTACATCTTGCTTGGTCATGGCTGCATGCACCGCAGCGGCCGTCCCCGCCAGCCCCGACACCATAAACAAGACGTGCGGCCAATATTCTGAGAGAAGCGCGTGCAATTCGGTCATTAAATCGGCTTACAGTAAAAACATGAGGCCCCGCAGAGGGGGCAAACTGAGAACAAACATGCTAGAATCTTCGCTCTGTGGTGGACGTAGCTCAGTTGGTAGAGTCCCAGATTGTGATTCTGGTTGTCGCGGGTTCGAGCCCCGTCGTTCACCCCACTCCCTCCTTCTTTCTCGAGACTCAGGCTGCGCAGCATTGACACAAGCCTAGCACTGAGCAAAGATCGCAAAGTAAAACAGACGCCAAGCCCTGTAACTCTACCCCAATTTCAGGGGCAGAGCCGTCAGCAAACGTAGCAACCTTCTTCAACGACCGTTCTTTTTACGCCAGGCCTGAAAATCGACCGTGGTTTGAGGGTCGGTGTTGGGATACAGGCCCATAATCGAGCGCCCTCCCCTCACCTCTTCTGTTGCAAAGTCTTCAAAAATTGTCATTTCAAACGCTTCGGCTGCCAATTCGTCTGCCAAGTGTGCCGGCAACACAATCACGCCATCGGCATCACCCACCATCACGTCGCCCGGAAATACGGGCGCGTCGCCGCAAGCAATTGGCACATTGACATCGATCGCGTGATGCAACGTTAGGTTGGTGGGCGCTGAGGGGCGTTGATGATAGGCGGGGATACCAAGCTCAGCGATTTCAGCTGAGTCGCGAAAGCCACCGTCGGTGACAACTCCGGCTACCCCACGAGCCATCAAACGCCCAACCAAGATACCACCGGCCGAAGCCGCACGCGCATCTTTGCGGCTATCGATCACAAACACGGCACCTGCTGGGCACTCATTAATGCCTTGACGCTGCGGATGGGTGCGATCCTTAAAGACCTCTATGGTGTTCAAGTCTTCGCGGGCAGGAATATACCGAAGCGTGTAAGCCTCGCCCACCATATTTTTGGTGGCTTTTGATAAACGCTGCACGCCTTGGATAAACTGATTTCGCAACCCACGTTTAAAGAGGCAAGTCGCTAACGTAGCTGTGCTGATACCCATCAGTTTTTCGCGGGTGTCTGGCTTAAGGGTGCTCATCATGAATCTCGCTTATTTACAATCGGGTTAAGAGTGCTCGTCGAGGATCTCGCTTCACAACTATCGGGGTAAGAGTAATCGCCGAGGATCTCGCTTAATAGATATCAGGTTCAGACACGGGTGCGCCAAAATCGGTTCGCAAGAAATCAAAATCACAGCCCTCATTCGCTTGTTGAATGTGCTTAGAGAACATCCAACCGTAACCACGCTCGTAACGTGGTGCGGGTGCTTTCCAGGCCGCCTTACGCGCAGCCATCTCTTCGTCAGAGATCTCGAGGTTAATTGTACGGGCCGGTACATCGACCGAAATCATATCGCCGTTTTTTACTAGCGCTAATGGGCCACCCACATACGACTCGGGCGAAATGTGCAATACGCAGGCGCCATAACTTGTGCCACTCATGCGCGCGTCTGACATGCGCAACATATCTCGTACACCTTGTTTAAGCAGTTTTTTAGGCATGGGCAACATACCCCACTCGGGCATCCCAGGGCCGCCTTGTGGGCCAGCATTACGCAAAATCAACACATGGTCAGCAGTCACGTCAAGATCATCGCTGTCGATCACAGCCTTCATCGATGGATAATCATCGAACACCAGAGCAGGACCTGTATGACGGTGTAGATGCTCTGGGCAGGCGCTCGGCTTAATCACGCAGCCATCGGGGGCCAGGTTACCTTTCAGCACCGCAAGCGCACCTTCGGCATAAATAGGATTATTGACCGGACGAATCACGTCGTCGTTGTACACGCCTGCACCAGCAATGTTTTCACCCAGCGTCTTACCGGTGACGGTCAGTGCATCCAGATGCAGGTGCTGTGGGATACGCGTCATGAGGCCTGGCAAACCACCCGCATAGTAGAAGTCTTCCATCAGGTACTGTTCGCCACTCGGACGCACGTTGGCGATCACAGGCACAATCCGACTAAAGCGATCAAAATCATCGAGGCTAATGTCATGGCCAGCGCGCTTAGCCTGCGCAATCACATGAATAATCGCATTGGTCGAGCAACCCATCGCCATCGCAACCACGATTGCGTTTTCAAAGGCGGCATGGGTTTGAATTTTATTCGGCGTCAGGTCTTCCCAGATCATGTCGACAATGCGACGGCCCGACTCAGCGCTCATGCGCATATGGTTTGAATCAGGCGCCGGGATGGAGGAAAAACCTGGCAAAGTCATACCAAGCGCCTCAGCGATAGCTGTCATGGTACTCGCCGTACCCATGGTCATACACGTGCCATGGCTGCGAGCAATACCGCCTTCAATCTCAAGCCATTGGGTTTGATTAATCAGCCCTGCACGGCGATCATCCCAAAATTTCCAGGCATCAGAGCCAGAGCCAAGCGTCTTACCTTGCCAGTTACCACGCAACATGGGGCCCGCGGGCACGTAGATCATTGGCAAGCCGGCACTCGTGGCGCCCATCAGCAATGCTGGCGTGGTCTTATCACAGCCCCCCATCAGCACCGCACCGTCAATCGGGTGACAGCGCAACAGCTCTTCAACGTCCATCGCCAGCAAGTTGCGATACAGCATCGTGGTGGGCTTGACATATTGCTCGGCCAGCGACTGCGCCGGCAACTCAATCGGAAACCCACCCGCTTGCAATACACCGCGCTTCACGTCTTCAACGCGTTGTTTGAAATGACTGTGGCAAGGATTGATATCAGACCAAGTATTAATAATACCTACCACTGGCTTACCGGCCCAGTCTTCGGGGCCATAACCCATTTGCATGGCACGCGAGCGATGGCCAAACGAGCGCAAATCATCGGGGGCAAACCAGCGTGCACTGCGCAAAGACTCGGGGGTTTTAATTTTTGGTTTTTTTTCTTCGGTTGTCATACTCAAGTCTCCGGAAAGGCAGCAAATTAGTGCGTTATTTAGCTTTGGTTGTTCAGCGTTTGTTGTTCAGCTTTGGTTTTCGGCTTTGGTTATTCGGCTTTACTACAGAGCTTAGCCTTAAACGCAACGTCGGTTTCAAGTTTCCAGACACGACCGCCATTGGGCTGCTCAAAGAAGGGGAGAATCTCTGTCAAAAAGGGTAGGTGTTGAACAATCCACCGATCACCACGCACCCAAAATACTCTTTGTTCGCTTGCACACAGTCGCGCCACGAACTCTTTAAAATTGATCAGCGTCTGCTTACCCACCTCTGGATTAAACCGAGCGGCATCTGACAATTCGTTACGCCAGTTATCGCGCTTCGGAAGATTTTCCCAGTTTTCGACCACCCAAGCAGGCTCAGTGGCCCCTGCATAAAAAGCCAAATCAAAGGGATAGCTGCGCACATACACAAATACGTCGGTCGGCTTTTTTTGAGCCGCGATCTGAGCGCCCATCTCGTAGGCGGTATCCGTTTGGATAAAGCGAAACACCCCCATCCCTGCAACGCAGGCCACGCTTGAGATCACAAAATAGGTGGCGATCGCTCGAGGGATATGCGAAGCCCAGCGACCCTGCAGGCCCAAGAGCAAAGCTTCGGCGATGAGCACAGCCAGCGGTGGCAATGCCGGCAAAATATAGCCAATCAACTTTGAGGCAGGAATCGAAAAAAAGATAAAAATTAGCAACAGCCAGATCAGCATCAATAAGCCAAACGTCTGCGAGGTGCTTTGCCAAAACCGCCGATTAAACGCTACGAGTAAACCAAGCGACCACGGCATGGTCATTCCAAACAACACAGGCAAATAAAACCAGCTTGGCTGAGGGTTGTTAAATCCTTTGCTCATGAAGCGCTCAACCTGCTGATGAATAAAAAAGTAATTGAAAAACTCGGGAAACTTAACCTGCATCGCCCAAAACCACGGTAAGGTCACAGCGATAAACGCCACGATCGCGGGCGGCCAAAGCAACACACCGAGCTTGCGCCAGCGCTTTGAAAACAGTAGCCAAAAGAATAAAACGCCGCCAGGCAAGGCCAAGCCAATCAACCCCTTGGCAAGAATAGCCAAACTAGCAAATACAGCTGCGGCCACCGAGAACCAACGGTAGGGTTGCCCTCGTTCACTGCTTAGCACCGCCTCTGCACCGGCGAGAATCGTGAGTGAAATCAACCCAGCCACCAACATATCCAAGTTGGCGTATTGCGCACCGCCATAGAACAAGGGCAGCGTGCACAGAATGATTAGGCTCAAGGTTGCTTGCTTGAGGCCGCGGTGCTTACGTATGAAAAAATATAAGGCAATTGCGCTTGACCAAGCCGCCAACCAAGAGGGAATGCGCGCCGACCACTCATGTGCGCCAAATACCTGCACCGATAGGTCAGTCAACCAGTAAAAGAGCGGTGGCTTGTGGAAATAAGGCAGGCCATTCATCAGGGGAACTAAAAAGCTATCGGCGCGAGCCATATCCCAGGCCACACCCACATAGCGCCCCTCATCCGGCAGGTGCAGATGCCGTACCCACGACAGGCAGCCCAGCCAAAAACCAGTGCCCAAGACAAGCCAACGGGTAGCTGAGGGTTGCAACGCTGCTATCCACAGCCGATTCAGTAAATTTTTCATGAAAAACGGAAATTGAAGGACTGCCCCGATTGTAGGGCAGTCGCGCTCCGTTGGTACGTTGATTATCCCTACCGGGCAATCAGTCTTTCTTGACCTCTCAAAGGGGGAGTGAGGGGCCTCGCTCGCAGCCTGCCCTCAAGAATCGGTAGGTAAGTTGAAAGCAACGAGCCACAGAGCGTTATGGTGATTGGATACGCGGACAGGCCGGCGGGTGATCTCTTAGAAACCCAGCAAACTGAAAGGTCAGGTGGTGCGAGCACGCAGGGCCGCTTGCAAGACCGGCTTGAGATAGGTCAGAAACTTTGCAGGATCTTCACTCATCGGAAAATGCCCCATCCCCTGCATAATCTGCCAGTTGACGCCCTCAATGGTCTTGCCTAAAAAAGCCGTATCTTCTGGCGTACACGAATAATCGTATTCGCCGGTCAAAAGCCATAGTGGGCATTTGGCTGTGTCAATTTGTTTGACTCGGTCGCGAATATCGCCATCAGCGTTATAAAAAAACAAATCGCCTTTAAAGACACCGGGCCCACTCTGCATGTAATGCCATAGGGTTTCCCACTTATGTTGCGCGGGGCTTAAGGGGCCAATCAAGCCTGAGACGATTCCGGCAGCCACCTCGCCACCATGTACATCCGAGCGGTGCAACCACTCGAGGTCGTAGTACGGCTCGACGTGTGCGCCCGATTGCAAGCCAATCGCAGCACCGAAACGCTCAGGGTGTTCAAGCGCAAGGTGCAGCACAATGCGCCCACCGATCGAGCACCCCATCACAATTGGCTGATCAAGTTGCAGCGCATCAGCAACCGCTAAGATCGCCTGCGTGTAATCGTGCGACGATAAACGGTAGGTACCGTTTTGCCAGCCCTCAGGGGGTGACGACTTGCCGTGCCAAGGCAGGTCAAACGCAATCACTCTAAATTGTTTGAGCAGCTCGGCATCGTTCATCAGCGCGCGATACTGACGCGTATCAGCGCCTGCCGTGTGCAAACACAGCAAGGGCACGCCGCTGCCCGCCTCTTCAACATAGACTCGGTGCAGTTGACCATTTAAGGTCAGGTGCATATAACGACCAACAATGGGTTCTACAAAAACTTGTGCGCTCATGCTGTCGTGGCTCATGCTGTCGTGACTCTTGCCGATCTGGCCTGTGCTGTTTTGACCTATGCTGTTCTGGCCTGTGCTGTTTTGACTCACGATGTGACCTCTTCACCGCGCACGCTTGCCAAGACATCTTTGAAATACAGAAGATGCGACATTAACGGATACAAATCGCCCTCCATCTTGAGGTGTTTGAGTTTAAGCATCGCCATCAAGTCATGAAAGCCAGGCTTGGGGATAGGTTGCAAGAACTCGGCCCAAGCGGCTTCGCTTGCGCGCAGCGCAAAGACCCAGTCGGCAATGGGAAAAGGGCCTTTTTTCACTGCTGCAATCCGCCCAGCCAAGATCTGAATCACGTACTCAGCTTGATCCACTTGCAACAAAAATGAGGTCGAGACGTGCCGCCCGCGCCAAACCAATCTTTCATCCGCGTTGACTTTGCTCGCCAACGCTTCACACCACAACGCATCCATCATGACTGGGCTCTTTAGTTGATCGTATTATTTTTTGACCAGTGGGCACTGACTTTCAGACAAGGGATTAAAGGAGTCCTCGCCCGACACAGTTTTTACGATTTTGTAGTAATCCCAAGGGGCTTTTGACTCAGCGGGAGACTTGACCGACACAAGATAAGTATCGTGAATCAATTTGCCATCTGGCCGTAACTTAGCGTTACGCGCAAATGCATCGCGAATCGGCATCTCACGTAAGGTTTTCATCACATCGACCACATTATCACTGCCCGATTTCTCGACGGCGCGAAGATAGTTCAACACAGCTGAGTACTGCCCTGCCTGCAGGGCAGTTGGCATTTTGCCCATTTCTTTAAAAAATCGTTGCGAAAATTTTCGCGTCTCGTCATCCATATCCCAGTAGAAAGTCTCGGCAAAATTCATACCTTGAGCCGCTTGCAGACCAACGCCATGCACGTCAGCAATGCTCATTAACAGCGCGACCAGTTTTTGTTTTTTTCCTAAACCAAACTCGTTGGCCTGTTTAATTTGATTCAATAAATCACCACCAGCACTTGCAAAGGCAACTGCTTCAGCGCCACTGCCTTGCGCCGAGAGCAAATATGACGAAAAATCATTACCAGGAAAAGGATACCGCGACGACCCGACCACCGAACCACCACCTGCTTTAATAAACCGAGACCCATCGCTTTCAAGCGAATGTCCAAAGGCGTAATCAGCTGTGATGAAATACCATTTTTTTGCACCCTGCTCAACTAAGGGTAAGGTACCGACTTTTGCAAGCGCGTAGGTGTCATACACCCACATCACGTTCGTCGCCTTGCAATCTACGCCAGTAATCCGCGAAGAGCCGGCGCCGGTCGCCATCGTCATACGGTTTTTTTCGGCCGCGATATTCATCACAGCGAGCGCGACCGCGCTGTTGCCAAGCTCGGTGACAACGTCTACGCCATCACGATCCATCCATTCGCGCGCACGCGCGGCCGCAACATCGGCTTTATTCAAGTGATCCGCGACCACCAACTCAATCGGCTTGCCCGCGACCTTGCCACCAAATTCTTCAATCGCCAGTTTTGAGGCTAGCACCGAACCCGGGCCCACATTCGCCATGTACAAGCCAGACAGGTCGGTCAACACGCCAATCTTCACGACCCCACCAGAAATTTTGTCTTGCGCCTGCACGGGCATAACACAGAGCGTTGCAGCGACCGCGACTGACAGTAATGATTGCTTGAACATGATGATCTCCTGACTAAAGTCATTGTTATGATTTTTTGTATGGTACAGCATTCGGCACGAGGCTCACCTTCAACCTCGGGTACGACCTCAACCCGCACGTGTTCTCAGTGAGATCAAACTAAGGACGGTACGTGACCGTTCGAACACCCGCCTGACGCAAGGGTGCTGCGAGCGTTGCAAACTCAACCAACGCGGCACGTGTTTCAGCCGGGTCGATAATGTCTTCAATCACGAAGGCTTCAGCGCTACGCATGGGCGACGTTAAGCCTCGTACGCGGGCTTCGATCTCGGCGTGTTTAGCTTGAGGGTCTGCTGCAGCTTCGATTTCAGCACGATAGGCAACCTCGAGGCCGCCCTCGATGGGCAGCGAACCCCATTGAGCCGAAGGCCAGGCATACCGAAAATTAAAGCGCCCAGGGGCTTGATGGCCAGCAGCAGCGACACCAAACGCGCGACGCATAATCACCGAACACCACGGCACGGTCGATTGAGACACCGCCGTCAGCGCACGCACACCCGCGCGCATCACACCATCTTGTTCGGCCTCGATGCCAATCTGAAAACCGGCGACATCCACCATATTGATCAAGGGCAAATGAAAAGTCTCGGCTAAATCAATCATCCGCACAAACTTATCAGAGGTTTGACGATCCCAAGCACCGCCGTAGTGATAAGGGTGACGTGCCGCGAACACCACGGGCCAACCATCAATACGCGCGAGGCCGCCCACGATGGCACGGCCCCATTGTTTTCCCATCTCTAAACAGGAACCTGGATCCACCAAGGCTTCAATAACCGGTCTGATTTTATAAACCTTGCGGGGATCTTT
>CAMCII010000033.1 GCA_945874505.1 Bordetella parapertussis
CAGGTAGACCCCTTGGGCCGTCTCGTTGAGTGTGTTCAAAATACTTCCTTATCTTGGATAAGTTAGGAGGTTGCTCGCTTGTCACAACCACGTACAATCGTTAGTCTAAGCTATAGATAACTTGAGCGCTTGCCCCCTTGAGGCCTTGCCCCGGAGACCACCGCGAAAAACGTGAAAGAACGCTTCACAAGTTTAGGCGTCGATATCATGAACCTTGACCGTGCTGCGTTCACACAATACGTGGCTAAGGATTTTGCAAGGACAATGGCGATTGGCAAAGCCGCCAATATTGTGATTAACCAGTAATGCTGCATCAAGCAGCGATCGCGACCTTTGCGTTGACCGCACGCGTCTAAATACCGCGTGTTTTGGTCTCAAGCGCCGAAGCGCTGTCTGCTTTGGCCGCACGCGCCTAAGCGCTGTCGGGTTGTATGCGCCGTCCGCGGTCAGGCTGCAAGCCGTTTCAATAACGCTTGCCCAGTTTCTTTTGTACCAAGCGTGCCGCCCACATCACGCGTTGACTCTTTCGCCACAATCGCTTGCGTCACTGCTCGGTCAAGTGCCTGACTGGCCTGAACAAACTCAGGTCGGCCTTTGCGCTGGCCATACCAAGTCAAGAGCATGGCGGCAGAACAGACTTGCGAAAACGGGTTGGCAATATTCTGCCCTGCAATGTCGGGCGCCGAGCCATGCGCGGCCTGTGCCATCGCGTAATGCGTCCCCGCATTGATCGAGGCCGCCATTCCCAAACTGCCCGCAAGCTCAGCGGTCAGGTCAGACAAAATATCACCAAACATATTAGTCGTGACAATCACATCGTAGCGTTCAGGGGCGCGCACCACATGAGCCATCATGGCATCGACAATCACGTCGTCAACCTTTACGGCCGGAAACTCTTTCGCCACCGCTAGGCAGGCATCGATAAACATCCCATCACCGATGCGCAAGACATTTGCCTTGTGCACGATCGTGAGGTGCTTTTTGCGAGTCATGGCCAGTTCGAAGGCCGAGCGCGCAATACGTTCACAGCACTGGCGAGTAATTCGACGCAGCGAGACGACTACGTCAGGGGTAATCAACATTTCGCTGCTTCCAGATTCGACATTTCGGTCAGCATAAAAACCTTCTGTGTTTTCGCGCACCACCACCAGATCAAGTGGTTTGTAGGTGCAGCCACTTCCTGCGTAGGTTTTAGCTGGACGAATATTTGCAAACAGATCTAAGCCTTTTCTGAAGAACTTTGACGGATTGATCTCACCTTTTGATTCGTCTTTGAAATCATAGGTCGACATTGGCCCCAAGATCAAACCATCAGCCTGTTTAACCGAATCCATCAAGCCATCATGAATCGTCGTGCCGTATTTCTTCAAACTATCGTGTCCGGCAATATCGTGCTTGAGCTCTAGGCCTAAGTTAAATACCTTGGAGACATGCTCTAGCGCATCAACGGCAACCGCTACGGTTTCGGCACCAATTCCATCACCTGGAAGCACAATAATTTTCATTTTTTTGGTCTCTTATTTGAATTTTGAAATTTAAATGAATCAATACAAAATATCCGAATGACTGCGTAGCTATGTTGATCAAACCCTACCCTTCAGCGCAGGTAGGATCTTAAACAAATGTTGTTTCAAGCTTAATCGAACTTTAACTGATCTTGCGGGCCTGCAAGAGCGCGCATGCGCTCAATGTAGGCCGCGCGCTTCTCATTCGATCCCGTCATACCCGCCTTGAGATAAAAATCCCAAAACGCTGTCGTCATGGCACTCACACGGGCCCACGTTTTCGGGTTATTTTGCTCAGACAAAGGCACATCACGGCTGAAGTGCTCGGCATCAATCGGTTCACCAGCAAAAGTCATGTGATCGGCTTGCGCCACCAAGAGTTCTTGTCGTTTGCCCTTCGGCAAATGGCTGTACACCCATTGGCGTTGGCTGAGCGGGACGCCAAGACGCACCGAATCGGCGCCTTTTTTAAAAGTGACATGACCGTCAAGATCGCCGGTCACGCAAAAGAAAGGGACTTTGACCTGACCCATGGCAGCGGCACGCTCTTGGGACATTGCACTAGGTGAGAGGGCAATGGCGGCATCAATTCGAGGGTCAAGCAAGCCTTTGCCGCCTTGGCCTTGCCCGGCAATTGACTGCACTGTTAGCGCGCCGTAAGAGTGACCGGCAATGCCAATGCGGGGACGATGCAAGCCGGTCTTACCCTCACCAGACTTTTCGAGATAGGGTTTTAGCGAGGTTAAGCCCAATAAGTGGTCTAAAGCAAAGCGGCAGTCGTTCACACGTAGAGCGTACTGTGGCGAGGCGATGGCCTCGGCGATCGTCATTTTTAAAGACCGGCTTTTATTGGTTTTCCAGATACTGTCATCGGTGATTGGATGCGCAAGTGTCGCAACGACATAGCCTGCTTCACGCCACGCCTCACACCAGTCAGCCCCGTTCGACACCCCACTACCCAAGCCCGGAGAATACAAAATCAACGCCGTAGGCTTCGCTTGGACGGGTAGCCGTATCCTCAGTTTAATTTTACGTTTCGTTTTGGGGTCTACGATCTCTGAAATGTCGGAATCAGCTGAGGGCACACTTGCGGGCTGGCTCAGTTGCAAGTTTTCGGTAGTGGTAGCAGCGGCGCTGACTTTGAACCCGAAAGCCGCTGCCCCGCACCCAGCGATCAATCTTCGGCGAACTGCTTTAAAGGGCTTAGCGGTGAAAGCTGTCATGCTGGGTTGCCGAGTCATAAAATTAAGACAAGACATAGTAAGTTAAAATTTACCTAAAATGCCTTGCTTGGCAAGGCTCTTACCCACCATTTGCCCTGATGTCTCGTACCAGCATGCTTGCTTACTCTGGTTTTAAATCCAACGCTGCACTGGTGCCATGAGCTTCGTTTCGCCAGAGTTTGCGCTCATTGCCCTGATTTTCTTCCCCATATACTGGTCGCTTAACCGTCACCGTTCAATCCAATTGGGGTTTTTAACGCTTTCAGGTTACGCGCTTTACGCCACTTGGTCGGTGCAATTCGCCGGTATCTTGCTGGTGTTTAGCGCCTACATTTGGCTGGCGGGTCATTGGATACAGTCTTGCAAGACTCATCCTCGTCGCAAACTCTGGTTTGCGATCAGTGTGCTGGCTAGCCTGGTTTTGCTACTCGCCAGCAAATATTACGAGTTTGTCCGTCAACTGCTTTCGACGCTCATGCCCAACGTGGGGATGCAGGCTTTGCTGCCTATTATTGATATCGTGGCACCTGCTGGGATTTCATTTTTCACCTTTCAGGCAGTCACATACCTAGTCTGGCAGTACGAAAGCAAACCGCCTCGAACCTCTTTTATTCATCTGCTTTTATTCTTATCTTTTTGGCCGACCTTGTTTGCAGGGCCGATCATGCGTGCACGCGATTTTTTTGCCCAACTCGATGGGCCAGACGTCGGGCTGCCACGCCAAACACAAAAGGCGATTTACTACATCTTGTTGGGACTCTTTCAAAAAATGGTCTTTGCCTCGTGGCTCGCCGCAACGTTTGTCGACGAGGCCTTTAAATATCCAGACTCACAAACGTTTGTGACAGGGCTGGCAGCCATCGTAGGCTATTCGTTGCAGATTTTTTTAGACTTCGCCGGCTATACCTTGATTGTCACCGGGCTCGCTTTAATGCTCGGATTCAGCCTTCCGATCAATTTTAAGCAACCCTATTTAGCCATCAACCTGCAAGAATTTTGGCGCCACTGGCACATTTCGCTTTCAAGCTTTATTCGTGATTATGTCTACATTCCGTTAGGCGGTAATCGAAAGGGCTTTGTACACACACAGATCAATATTCTTCTTGCGATGGTCATCAGTGGCCTATGGCATGGCGCCAACTCTACCTTTATTGTCTGGGGTGCACTACACGGACTAGGCGTGGTGTTCGTCAACCTCTACGATAAAGTGCTCGGCAAAGATCAAGCAATACCGGTCGCGCTCGCACGATTCTTCACACTGTCTTACATTGCGCTCGCTTGGGTATTCTTTAGGGCTGACACGAATGAAGCTGCCTTGCAATTACTCACAGCCCTTGCCAATGGCTTAGGCCAACCTGAATTTCAACACGTTCTGCTCGCAGCCTTCGTGATCATTTTCTTTTTGTTAAGCGCGCAGGCTCAACGCCTTGAACAAGCCTGTGTGCAGCGGCTCACCGAGCTCGGGTGGATAGCACTGACCTGTTTAGTGAGTGGACTTGCCTTTATGGCGATTTTATTGGGCCCGAACGGGGTGCCTAGTTTTATTTATTATCGATTTTGACATGAGCAAAGCCCAGCGTCCGTTTTACATTTTTTTACTCGCAGTGGTGTTACTCAACACTGTGTTATGGCTTGATTCGTTCGATCGCTATCTTGGCTCGCGTTACCACATCACTCTTAGTGCAACAGTACCAGAAGGCGCCTTCGCGTTATCACGTCAAACGCAAGACCTGATCGCCAAGGCGCAACAGTTCACCTCGGCTAAGGTAGTACAGCTTGTAACGCCGGCCCGGCTCAACGACGCACCTGCTGTGCCGAAACTAACCGCAGCAGTGCGCGACACCACACCTGCGACTCAAACAAACGAGGGTACGAACGTCGCGTCTAATGCCGCACTGGAGACTCCTGCGTCTGTTGTGGCGCCCGCGCCTGTTGCGGCGCCCGCGCCTGTTGTGACTCCTGCGCCGGTTGCGGCGCCTGCGCCTGTTGCGGCGCCTGCGCCTGTTGCGGCGCCTGCGCCTGTTGCTGCGCCTGCGCCTGCTGTGACTCCTGCGCCTGTTGCGACGCCTGCGCCTGCTGTGACTCCTGCGCCTGTTGCGGCGCCCGCGCCTGTTGTGACTCCTGCGCCTGCTGTGACTCCTGCGCCTGTTGCGGCGCCTGCGCCTGCTGTGACTCCTGCGCCTGCTGTGACTCCTGCGCCTGCTGTGACTCCTGCGCCTGTTGTGACTCCTACTCCCGCTCGTGTCGTTGCTCCTGCCGCAACCGCTACCGTGACAGCGTCGGCACCCTCTGTCCCACCAATTTCACATGTGACTGCCGTCACCCAGCAGCGGGCGGCAACCAACGTCGCAGCAGTGCCCGTCACATTTCCTAAGATACTGTTTGCCGGTGATTCGATGATGCAAGGCGTTGCCCCCTTGGTGATTAACCAGTTACGTAAAGAAAATCCTAAGGGTGTCTTCGTTGACCTGAGCGCGCAAAGCACTGGCCTGACTGTACGTCGCTATTTCGACTGGCCCACAAAAATCAAAGACGAGACACTCAGTCGTGGTTTTGAACTGATTGCCATATTTTTAGGACCTAACGACCCTTGGGATATTTATGAAGGCGCAAAGCGTTTTGCCTTTGGTACACCCGAGTGGGAAGACAAATACCGTGACCGGGTCATCGAAGTCATGCAGTTTGCGCAAGACCGCAAAGTACACGTGATTTGGATTGGCTTGCCAAACATGAGAGAAGATCGCGTGAAACGCGGTGCCATCGTGCAAAATAAAATATTCAGAGAGCAAGCTAGTCACTTTAATTTTGATTATCTTTCGACAGAAGATTTGTTGGGCGGCTTAGATGAACCGTTTAAAAAATTCGCCAATGAACCTGGCAAAGGTCAAGTCATGCTTCGAGCAGACGATGGCATTCATTTCACCCAAGCCGGCTTGCGCTTAATTAGTAACCGTTTATATGAGTTGATCAAAAAACAAGCCAAACTATGAGAGCGTACTCACGTAGTCGCGCAACGCTACGCACTTCGTTGATCACCGCGTACCTCAGCCTGCTGTTAATGGGCAGCAGTTACAACCTGGTCGCACAAACCCTCACTCTTCAAGCGGGTCCTTTAGCTCCCGATCTGCAATGTCCGATCAGTCAACCGCCCGCGCGACCCAAAACAACACCCCCACCACTTGAAGAGCTTTACGAAATCCCCGATGACGCACTGTTGCGTGAGTTGATCAAGACTTTACCTCCATCGGCTGCGCAGACCCAGAATACTCTCAATCTTTTTTCTAAACTGCCTAAAACACGACCACTCAACATTGGTCTGTGGGGCGACAGTCACGCGGCTGCGAATTTTTTCGCCGAAGAACTCATCAAGTCGGTGAACTTGTCAAAAGATAAGGTTCTGCCGCTTTTTATCCCACCCACGCTCGCACGTGGTGGCGTACGCTTGCCGCTGCGCAAGCAGTGCCAGGGGCCAGATTGGAAGTACGACCTCGCGTACGTTGGCGGGCAACAGGGCGTGCGATTTTCACGAGGGATGGCACGCCTAAATTCGACTATCAACGACAGTTACCAATGGATTGACTTTCGAACGCAAGGGCAACAGCCAAATTTACGCGGACTCGATATTCTGTATGCAGCCAGCACGATGCCCACCACGCTGGGCATCACGATTGATCAGTTACCCGAACAACTGGTTGATCTGAAACTCAATGAGCGAGGTGCGATACAAATTCAAACACAAGGGGGTTTGATGTCGACGCTCAAGTTACGGCTGGTGAAAGGGTCGATCAGTCTTGAGGGATTTGTGCCGGCCTACGCCGAACCAGCACGCCTGTATTTTGACACCCTCGCAATCCCTGGGGCGACGATGCGCAACTGGAAGCTCATCGATCCAGAGTACTTTAAGGCGCTCGGCAATCAAACACCCTACGACGTGGTGTTACTTCAATACGGTACAAACGAAGGTAATCAAAAACCTTTCGATCCCGTTCGTTATGAAAACGACCTGACTGCCAGTCTACAAAATTTACGGCGCATCTACCCAAAGGCCGTCTGCGTGTTGCTAGGCCCCACAGATCGGGGCACACTGATTGCTCGCTCGAGCAAATCCCAGCCGCGCGCAAGCACTCAAACAGATCAGACACAAGGCGTGAGCACAGCACCGAAGATCGTAAAAGAGCTACTGGCTTATTCACGCATTCACGAACAACTCAGCCGCATTCAACAAACTGTTGGCTCAAAATACGACTGTGGGTTTTGGGACTGGCAGCGCGCGATGGGCGGTCCCGGCGGCTCGTACGCCTGGCTGAAACAAAGTCCGCCTCTGATGGCACGAGACTTGACACACCTCACTGTGGCGGGGTATCAAGCAAGCGCACGACTGTTTAGCCAGCAGATGCGCCTTGCAGAGGCATTCAAGTCACCGCATTGAGTTCGATCACGGTCATTGAATCTATTCATTCAAGACCGTTGAATGGCTTGATTGCCCGTCGCTGAATCGCTGGGATTCAAACAACTAAACAGTTCGACTTAAGGCAGTTGAATCGTTTTAAAATCGCCTGGCAAAATTAATTCAAGTGTCTCAAAGTCTTCAGAGTGTTCAATTTCACGATGGCGAATGCCAGGGGCCTGATGCACACAGGTGCCGGCCTCAAGCTTATGGGTGCCGTGGCCTTCATATTCAAAAATAGCCCAGCCTTTTAAAACAAACACAAATTGAAATTCAACTTCGTGGCAATGCCAATCGCCATGGGCATTGCTACCTTTACTGGCCTTTATCAGATGAGCGACCACCTTTTTATCGGTCGAATCATAAATACCTAAATCGCGATAATCAAAATATTCGCGCAAACCATCGTGCGAAAAAGGTTTGTCTTTTGCGTGTTGAATACTAAATCTCATTGAAAGTCTCCGTTTGTTTTATGTAGGTCTTCAGTAAGGGATGACGACACAGCACACAATATCGATGGGGATCTCGCAACCCTTTGCGCACGATAGTCGCCCTTGGCATACCTTACGATACTCAATTTGCAAGCTTTCGCAAAGCCGTATTTTTAATGACGTGAGCGCGACCTCAGCCAAGTTCAAGCGTACAACAATCAACGCCGTCTACTTGTTGAGTCATTTTGAGCAGTTTTGCCGTATCTGACACCACACACCACCGCCCATGAGACACGGGGAGTCCATGCATCACGACGGGCAAAGAATGTGTTTTTAAACGTATCACTGGGGCGCTGTGCAAATAAGGGGCATCGATATGACCGGCAATTGCGCTGGCAATGGCCTGCGCCTGTTTTGAGATCGGTTCGATGAATCGACAGGGCATGCCATGAATGCTGACACAGTCCCCAAGAGCGTACACATCTTTTGCACTGGTCTGCAGCGTCAAAGGATCAACCACGATGCCTCGGTGAATGTTCAGTTTTGCACCGACCGCCAGGCGGGTATCGGTCACCAACCCAATCGCCGCGACCACTTCGTCGCACTCGATCGACGCAGCACCAACAAGCGCGACAGACTTCGTGCCCCCGGCGCGTTGAGTCACCCCCGCGACTTGCGTCGCACCTAAAAATTTCACGCCCGCCGCCTCGAGCGCTGCACGCAAACGCGCAGACGCCTGCTCGGGTAACAAAGCCGCCAAGGGTGCTTGTTGCAAGTCGAGTAATGTCACCTGATGCCCAGCCGCCATAAAATCATCGGCTAATTCGCACCCCACCATCCCAGCTCCGATAATGACAATACGTTTTGGCGTGTCACCTAACTGGCGCTTGAGCTTGACCCACGCGCCCAAATCATTGATTCTCCAGCACAGGTGCGCTGGCAACGCCTCGGGCAACGCAGGTCGCGCGCCTTGAGCCAAGATTAATGAGGTGTAGTGCAAATTACCTCGTGTGGTACGCAACTGATGCAGTGCAGGTGATAAACCCACAGCATAGGTCTCTGCCATGAGCCGCACCCCAAGGCGAGCCGCACTGACCAAGCCGGTTTCACGGACTAGCGATTCGCGACTCGAGCGACGACGCAGGGCAATTGAAAGTTCAGGCTTCAGATAACGATCGCCTTCGCAGGCCGTGACCAGCGTAATCGGCACCAAAGCATCTTGGGCACGCACTGCCTCAGCGGCAGCCCAACCGGCCTGACCGCCCCCGACAATCACAATACCGGTGCCGCGAGCGAGTTTCAACGGCGCGCTGCCAGTCACAGCCGTGACACTCAACGCCTCATAGGGCTCGAAGTCGGCTTTTACGACACCGCACAAGGGGCATACCCAGTCGTCCGGAATCTCTGAAAATCGCGTACCTGGCGCAATCCCACTGTCAGGATCACCGAGTTGTTCGTCGTAAATCAGACCACACGCACGACAAATAAACTGCTGCCAGGCCTGGTCTTGCGTCATGCAGGCAACACTTGCTTAGACAAACGCGCCATCTCCCAGCGCAAATGCTTAATGGCAGGTGTCACGATTGCTACAAAATGAGACTCACGAATGCGACGCTGCGGGGCTGTATTCATCATGTAGCCGCGTGCGCCCTGATGCAACAAACCCGACTGTGATGCCCGCAGTGAAAGTTCAGCACTCTGCGCTCGTGCATCAAGCACACTGATCACATAATCAACGCTGCCATCGTAAGGCGTCGAGGCGAGCATCTGAATGCGCTGGCTTAAATCATCAAGTTCAGCCTGCAATTCGTCAGGACGATTGTCTAAAAATTTATTGACGTGGCCTAACAGCGGCTCAACCTCAAGCATCGACTCAATACTGCCTTGGGTCACCCCAAGTGCCCAGCCTGTTTGTAGCAAGACGAACGCCGCGCGGACTCGCGCAATAAACGGCTTGGCGGGGTCGGCAATCAACGCCTCTTCGCTGACAAAATAATCGTCCAGACGAATACCCCAGGTGCTCGTACCTTCCATGCCAGAAAATTCAGGACATTGCCTCAGTACCACGTCGTCGGTACATCTGAGCAAAAACATAATGTCGTGCGACGTACTGCCGTCATCCAAATACACACCTGCAATCGCGCCACAGTATTGCCCGCGACCGATGTGACTGACCCACGGCAACGCGCCACTGACCCGATAACCGCCCGGTACACGCTTGGCGCGCAACAGCATTTTTTCAATGCCCGCAAAGGTTTTCATTGGATTGGAGAGCGCTGTGCCGCCTAAGGTATTGGCACAGACGTGTTCATCCAGGACAGCGCCCGACAAAGCAGGGTTACCCGACTGCTCGAGATACAGGCCGCAAACATCGTGGCACCAAGCTAAAAACCCGGTTGAGCCGCAATTGCGTGCGATTTCACGCATCACGTCGATGGCGACGCCGAATTTTTGCCCACTGCGATCGAGGTGTGCCGCAAACGCACCGGCCTGACCTAAAGTCTGCATGATATCGGCGGGATAAAAACCTTCGTGATCGATTTTGTAAGCGGCACCGGCTAAGTCGCCGCTAGCGATGTGTTTCACGCGCGCCAGCAAATCGCTTGACGACGACGTGTGGAGCAGTACAGAGCTTGCCTCGATAGGATTCATATTGCACACTCAACGTGACTTGGTTGCTCTTGCTTGACTCGGCCTAACTGAAGGTCCGATTAGTTGCTCTTGCTTCACTCAGCTTAAAAGCGATCCTGATTCACGACTCTTGCGTACTTAGCTTGCAGTTAAGCGCAACATAAGTAAGAGCAAGCAATGATCAGGCTAGCCCGATTTCAAACCCAATCGGATTACGCATTGAATTGGCAACGGGCGAGTACATATTGGCGTGACGCACGATTTCATCAAGTTGCTCACGCGACGCATCGCCCTCGAGCACCACTTTGACGCGTATTGCCTGAAAGCCCATTTGAGGTGGCGCCATCTCGGCACCCCCTGCACCCCAAGCCGCGGGGTTGCCAATATCGCCCTCTAAAAACAACTCGAGCTTTGACAACTTGACTTGCTTCCAGGTTGCGACTGCTGTGATCCCAACGGCCAAACAGCCGCCAAGCGCTGACAAGACAACTTCACCAGGTGCCGGCGCCGTATCTTGACCAAATAAATGGGGGGGCTCGTCGACCACAACCGGCTGATGATTGCCAACGTAGCTGAGGGTTCGATACTGACCTTCGCACACCGTGTGCACTTTATTGGTGCCTTTGCGTGTTGGATCTGCACGACCTTTTTCAGCGAAGCCTAACAAACCGTCGCGATCGATTGGGCGCAAATAGGCTTTGACGGTTGAAGGGGCATTGTCGTTGCTCATTGAAGCGCTCCATGTAACTCAGTAGAAGAAAAAAAGCAAGCCAAATGATACGGCTAAGCGCGCATCAATTACTGTGATTGGATATACCAGTTGGCTATAAGCAAATGCCATGCCAAGTATGAGAATATTAGTAGGGGCTGACTAAAGCGCGGGAGGCACCAAGGTATCGGCGGCTAACTGTGCGTCTTGCGCTGGCACGCCGATACTCTGATACACCGCTGTCGCAATCTGCCGCAAGCGGCTCGGGTCAAGACGCGGAGGTGTTTCATGCTTTGATGTGGCAACTGACATGTTATTTAATTAAAGCCCCATAAACCAGATTTTTGTACAACATACGGGTATGGGTGCGATTCGAAGGCCCTTGCGCCATGATCACAGCAACAAGTTTTTCTTTTGGATCAATCCAGAAGCTTGTGCCCCAAGCACCTGCCCACATCGCGTCGCCCTTTGAACCAGGCACCCAAGCCATCCCCTCATCTAAACGCACGGCAAAGCCCAAGCCAAAGCCGTAACCAGGGCCCGTACTGTTAAAGGTCGTACCACCCATCCCCACAGTGTGCTGCGACAACATGAACTCAACGGTCTTTCGCGACAGGTAACGTTTGCCACTCAATTCACCACCGTTGACCATCATTTGTAAAAATTTCAGATAATCATTCGCCGTGCCTACCAAGCCGGCACCGCCCTTAAAGTAACTTTTACCTAACGGGTTATAAGTTTGACGGTACGATTTGAGCATCCCAACCTTCAGCCGATCGCTATCAAGCGTCTCAGCCATCCGATCAAGCTGATCGGCCTGCACCCACCAGGTTGTATCTTTCATCCCCAAGGGGTCAAGCAACAATTCCTTCAAAATTGCGTCTAACGGTTTTTGAGCGACGCGCTCAAGTAGCAGACCCAAGACATCGGTTGAAATTGAATATTCCCAAACCGTACCGGGCTGATTGGCCAAAGGAATTTGACCAAGATTTTTGAGCATGTCATCAGTCGTGATATCTGTTTCACGCGACTCAATGTTGAGATCCTCGTACATTTTTTTAATACGTGGCGATTTTGTGCCACCCGCATACACAAAGCCCGCAGTGTGACGCATCACGTCTTGCACCCAGATCGGGCGGTTCAGCGGTACGTCACCGCTTGCCGTTTCAACTTTCAACTCTTTTAATTCGGGCAGCCATTTTGTAATTGGATCGTTGAGACCCATTTTTCCCTGCTCTACCATCATCATGGCCGCAACGGTCACGATTGGTTTAGTCATTGAGGCCAGTCGAAACAAAGCATCTTTGGGCATCGGCTTAGATTTGGCTGCATCTAAAAACCCATGCGCTTCGTTGTGCACCACCACCCCATTACGCGCCACCATTGTGACGGCTCCTGGAAACATACCCGCGCGCACTTGCTCTTGCATCGAAGGGGCAATGCGGGCCAAACGGTCACTTGAAAAGCCTTGGATGATAATCCCAGCTGCGGGTTGCGCTGCAGCCGCGGGCGTTGCAGCGGGCTGTGCAAAGACGTTGGGCACGCCTAGCAGTAGGGTCGCAGCAAACGCCAAGCCAGCGCTGTGCACACGATTGCGCGAGAACTGTTTTTTTGAAAATAGCATTTTGTCTCTCCAGGATCTTTATCGGATTAAATATTCAAGCACTAACAAACTACAACATATCAACAATGAATATCTAGACGTCTTAGCGGCTAGATATTCGCCACCAGAACTTTGGTTTAAGAGTAAGGGCTACACGGTTACTCACCAAGATAAACAATGTTCAAACTCTGGTGCTTCTACCTGCTACTCAACCAGCGCGCCGTACACCAAATTTTTAAAGAGCATGCGCGTATGTGTTTTATGCGTTGGCCCTTGCGCCATAATGACCGCGGCCAGTTGCTCTGTTGGATCAAGCCAAAAACTTGTTCCCCACACGCCGGCCCACATCGCATCATTGGTCGAACCTGGCACCCAGCACATACCCTGCCCTTGTCTGATCGCAAAACCCAAACCAAACCCATAGCCAGGACCTGTATTCGCGATGGTTGTGCCCGCCATCCCGACAGTATGTTGCGAGAGCATTAACTCAACCGACTTACGTGACAGATAACGCTTGCCCTCAAACTCGCCTTTGTTAATCATCATCTGCAGGTAACGCAAATAATCGGCGGTTGAACCGATTAAGCCGCCACCACCTTTGAAGTAACTTTTCCCTGCCGGATCGTAATGCTGCCGATATGACTTGAGCATACCAACCTTTAAGGGGTCATCATCAAGCGTTTGTGCCAGCTTTTTTTCTTGCTCAGGCGTCACCCACCAACTTGTGTCTTTCATACCAAGCGGTTCAAGCAACGCTTGCGCCACGATAAGGTCTAACGGCTGATCTAATACCCGCTCAAGCAACAGCCCCAAGACATCAATCGAAATCGAATACTCCCAAAACGTGCCTGGCTGGTTCGCCAAGGGGATTTTGCCTAAGTTGCGCAACATCTCGTCAGCGCTGATGTCCTCGACCCGCGACTCAATGTTGTGTTGCTCGTATAAGGCCTTAATACGTGGCGATTGCGCCGTCCCCGCATACACAAAACCCGAAGTATGGCGCATCAAATCTTGCACCCAAATCGGGCGAACCAACGGCACATCGCCCGCTGGCGTTTCAACGACTAAGTCCTTGAGCTCAGGTAACCACCGCGTAATTGGATCTTGCAGACTAAACACGCCCTGCTCGACCATCATCATGGCAACGGTCGTGACGATGGGCTTGGTCATCGAGGCCAGACGAAACAACGCATCCTTTGTCATTGGTTGGCTACGGGCTGCATCCAAATACCCATGCGCCTCGAAATGCACTAACTGGTTGCGATGCAAAATCGCCGTCACTGCACCAGGAAACATGCCCGCTTCAACTTGTGACTGCATGACGGTCGTTAAATGGGCGAGTCGATGACTTGAAAAGCCTTGCACCAGACGGTCGTTCGCCATCAAGCTCGGGGTGGGTATCTTTTTATTCGACGAAGGCATCATTTTTTTGTTCCTAGGCAAGGTCATGCATAATTATGGTTTAGCTGAGCGATCGTTATCAGAAAAACAACGCAGCAGGCACATTGCCACAAAGTACACTTATTTTTTCACTTTTCACAAGAGATTCGGAAGATGTCTAAGCTTCGCCCAGAAATGACCGTTGCCTCACTCAATCAGCGCAGCGGTGACAACCTGCCGGGGCTAATGGGTGTTGAGGCTCTTGAGGTCTCAGAAAACACGCTCAAAAGCCGAATGGTTCTACGCAAGGTGCATTTCGCCCCAAATGGCTACCTGCACGCGGCGAGCGTGATTGCGCTTGCCGACACGACCTGCGGCTACGCAACCGTGGCGCATTTACCGAAAGGCGCACTCTCGTTCACCACCATTGAGCTTAAAAGCAATCATCTCGGAACGGTACGCGGCGAAGGAGAAGTGATTTTGTGCACCGCAACGGCACAGCACCTCGGCGGCAATACTCAGGTCTGGGATGCCGTTGTCAGCGACCACGCAACCGGCAAAAAAATTGCTTTGTTTCGCTGCACGCAAATGATCTTGTGGCCTAAAGAGGCGCCTTAATTTCAGCGGCGTGGGTGTGAAATGACTAATGGCATCTAAAACTGTGAACTGCGCTGACGGCGCAGCATCAACAAAGTCACAACTCCCACAACTGCCAGCGTCCAAACAATCAGTGGGCCCGTGGGCAAGTCAAACAAGGCCGAACCCAGCAAGCCCAACACGTAGCCAACTAGCGCAACCAGGTAGGTGGCCCAAAGCCGCCGTCGCTTGCCTTCGAGCTTGATCGTCGCCAGCGCCGGGATGATCAGCGTCGCAAATACCAGATACACCCCAACGAGTTGAACCGAAACAGTAATCGCTACGGCAAACAGGCTGTAAAACCAGACACGTTTGCCTTGAAATAGAAATATTGCCCCCATTAAGACTAGTGTCACCAGCGCCGAGTAAAAAATCTGCGCCCAGCCAATCCACAAAATTTGACCCGCCAACAATTCTGATAAATGTTGTCCGCCATGCGGATCATTGGCGAGCAACAGCACAACGGCCGTTGCCGCCAACACAAACACAATCCCAATCACAGGTTCTTGATACCGCGTGGTCACGCGCTCGGTCGCCACCAGCAACCAAGCTGTCACCAAGGCCATTCCCATCGCCCCCAACTGCACCCACAGCACCGGCGCCTCACTACCCAACAGCATCGTGACGAAATACGCACCAAGCCCTGCGACCTGGGCAATGGCCAAATCAATAAAAATAATGCCCCTTTGTAACACCTGCATCCCTAACGGGACATGCGTTGTAATTACTAGTACACCCGCACAAAAGGCGGGCAACAGAATCGACCAAGACAGGTCATTCATCGAAACCAGCAAAGCGTTCATCTCTTTTCCCGACGACATCTTTCAAACGACAAAAAATGCAAATTTTTGGCCTCAAACCGCATGCTCATCTTGCTGCGGTCCACCACCGCAATCTGATTTAGCCACTTTCAACAGTCGGCAAGTCTTGTTGTTTGTGTCAGTGTGCCGGCATATGATGTAGGTTAACTGATTTATCTTAAGCCACATGACCATCGACACCATCATCATCACAGCGCTCGCGAGCGAGCTAGATGCCACTCTGCTACCTAAAGAAGTGCAGATTTTTTATTCTGGCATAGGCAAACTCAATGCCGCCATCGCCACGTTCAAGGCGATAGGGCAAAGTCGGCCAAAGCGTATTTTCAATTTTGGCACGGTGGGTGCCGTTCAAGCGCACGCCAGTGGGCTCATCGAAATTCAGCGTGTGGTGCAGCGCGACATGATTGTCGAGCCCTTAGCGCCACGTGGTCAGGTACCCTTTTGCTCACGCCCTTATGAATATCTTTCAGGCTCCGGGCAGTACACCTGCGGTACTGGCGACAGCTTTGTCACGACCAAAGACCCTTGGTTTGAAGCCAATAACGTCGATGTGGTGGACATGGAGCTTTTTGCGATCGCTGCGATTGCCCACGACCACAACATTGCGTGGCGTTCGTTTAAATATGTGACAGACCATACCAACGAAGACTCTGGCCAAGACTGGCAACAAAAAGTTCGCCATGGCGAGCGCCTATTTGTCGAGCTGTTGAATGAAGTGCTATCCACGGCGTAAGCGTGACCTCACACCACCTCAAAGTGGTGCGTGCCATCAACGCCTAGTTGCGCAACTAAACCGAACTCCCAATCAAGGTAAGCCTGCATCGCCTCGCGCGGTGCATCGGTGCCCTCATAGGGCCGTTTATAGCGATCGATCGGTTCTGAGAGTAACGCGGTAGCGCCCTCTTCAAGCGCCAACCCGGCGGCTTTCCAAGCTTGCATGCCGCCCGTCAATACTGATACCGGTGCGCTGAGCAGCACAGAAATTTCAGCGTACGCATACCCTGAGAGCAAACCATCCGGACACACCAAGACATAAGCCGAAGCCCTAGGCAGCTGGCCAAGTGCTTGCTTGAACTGCGAGCGCAACACATACTGCGCACCGGGTATGTGCCCTTGCACATACTGAGCATGCTTGCTTAGATCAATCACAAGAATTTTTTTAGCCGCGACATCAGGCGCTGCATCACCCACTGACGCAGCCGCTAACTCTGCCACTGTCATCGCTTGCACAATGGGCAGCTTTGCACACTCAGCAACCCAAGGGCCCGTCTCGGAAAAGGCCTCGACTGGCAACTCGGCCAAGACATAAACATCCCACGCCATCTGAGCCAGCCACGA
>CAMCII010000034.1 GCA_945874505.1 Bordetella parapertussis
TGCCGATCTTGAAGCGTGAGGTGCATCGCTTGGCCTTAGTCGAGGCAGCGACAAGTGATAGCCCGCGTTTCTTTTTGGGTAGTGACAGTGCGCCACACGCGAAAGGATTAAAAGAGAATGCCTGCGGCTGCGCCGGTTGTTATACCGCCGTGCATGCGCTTGAGTTATACGCAACCGCCTTTGAGCGCGCGAACAAAATAGAGCAGCTCGAGGCTTTTGCCAGTTTTCGCGGTCCAGATTTTTATGGCTTGCCGCGCAACAAGGGTGTGATCACCTTGACGCGCGAGTCGTATGTTGTGCCACTAGAAGTGCCGTATGGCACTGAGTCGTTGGTACCCTTGGCTGCTGGTGAGACTTTGCCCTGGCGAATGATCTAGGGTAGCCCCAAGCCGGCAAATGAAGGTGCGCAGGCTTGAGGGCAGTGCCACGAATGTGCGGCACTCTCAAAGAGGACGCTGCGAACATCCAGGCTCTTGATCGAGCTCAGCCCACTCAGCGTGTTAAGACTGGACGGAGTGCACTATTGGTTGCGTGCCTCGAGCGACTCCCAGCGTTCAAACTTTTTGATCAGCAGTGAGTCAAGCTCGGTCATTCGCGCTTGGATTGATGCAAGCTTAGCCGAATCGTTTGTATACAGCTCGCTGTTACCAAGCTCAATGACTAGCTGCGCCTGCTCTTGCTCAATGGCATGAATTTCAGCGGGCAACTGCCCGAGCTCTTTGGTTTCCCAGGGCGTCATTTTTGCGCCTCTTGCCTTGTTGGCTGTCTTTGCCGCCCCGACGGAACTGGCCGGCTGAGCAAGTGCGCGATTCGCGTTGACCGTTTGCTTATCGGACGCAGCGGGATTAGGCGTATCAGTCGCTCCTAACTTGTCGGATGCAGAGGCTTTTTTTGGGGCGGTTGCCGTTGTTAGCTTTTCAAGTGCAGAAACCTTTTGTGGAATTGTGCGTTGACGCTCCCAGTCGCCAAATCCGCCAACGTAATCTTTCCAACCGCCATTGCCTTCGCTTGCAATTGTCTGGGTGACCACGTTATCCAAAAAGGTTCGATCATGGCTGACTAGCAATACTGTCCCGGGATAGTCTTGCAGTAATTCTTCAAGTAACTCTAGGGTTTCGATATCGAGGTCGTTGGTGGGTTCGTCGAGCACCAGGATATTGGCCGGCCGAGCAAACAGACGTGCCAGCAATAAGCGCGCTCGCTCACCGCCTGACAGGCTTTTGACTGGGGATTGTGCACGAGCGGGTGCGAACAAAAAGTCGCCGAGATAACTCATGACATGCTTGCGGTTACCACCAATTTCAATCCACTCACTTCCTGGGTTGATGACGTCGGCGAGAGTCGCGTCTTCATCCAACTGGCTGCGCATCTGGTCAAAGTAGGCGACGCTTAAATTGGTGCCTAGTTTGATCGTGCCCGAATCGGCCTGCAAGGTGCCTAAGATCAGTTTGAGCAGCGTCGTTTTGCCAGCACCGTTTGGGCCGATGAGGCCAATACGATCCCCGCGCATGATGATCGTCGAATAGTCTTTGACGACGCAGTGATCGCCAAACCCTTTGTTTACGTGCTCTAGTTCAGCGACCAGTTTGCCAGAGCGCTGTCCAGCATCGATCGCGAGTTGCACGTTACCTTGGCGCTCGCGTCTCGCGACTCGTTCAACCCGCAATTGCTCAAGTCTTCTGACGCGACCTTCGTTGCGGGTGCGTCGGGCTTCAACACCCTTGCGAATCCAGATCTCTTCTTGAGCCAGCATCTTGTCGAAGCGCGCATTTTCAAGTCGCTGTGACTCAAGCCATTGAGCTTTACGAACTTGCCAGTCAGAGAAATTTCCGGGAAAGCTCAACAACTTGCCGCGATCAAGTTCAACGATGCGCGTGGCGACTGCATCCAAAAAACGTCGGTCATGGGTAATGATGATTGCGCTGCCTGGCCATTGTTTCAGCGTGGTTTCAAGCCAGTTGATACCATCAAGGTCAAGGTGGTTGGTGGGCTCGTCTAGCAGCAGCAGTGTGGGTTGGTTGGCCATGGCGCTAATCAACGCGACGCGCTTGCGCATGCCGCCAGAGAGCGTCGCGACCAAGGCTTCAGGCGGTAAGCCAAGCTTATCAATCAAGGCCAACACGCGCGGGCCGCGCTGCCAGTCTTCGTTGTCAGGGTCATATTCGCCCATCACCGTTTGTTCGATGGTTAAGGTCTCGTCAAGAATGGGCTCTTGTTCAACGGTTGCCACGCGGACATGCCCCGCAGTGGTGATTGCACCATCGTCGGGTTGCGTACGCCCATCGAGTAAACGCAGTAAAGACGACTTGCCAGCACCATTTCTACCGATCAATCCGATTCTTTCATCGGACTGGATGGTGAGGTCTGCCTTGTCAAGCAAGGGATGGTGACCGTAGGCGAGTTGCACGGCACTAAGTGTGATCAACGCAATAGACATGTGGGAGGCTGTATGCGCGCCAAGCGCGCGGTAGATTCATCAGACCGCTATTGTCGCAGGACAAGCGATTTACTGTTTGCAACGTACAATGCGCAGGCAAGGCAGACTGGGCAATCGCGGTGCTTGCGGGCAGCGAGGAAGGTCCGGACTCCATAGGGCAGGATAACGGTTAACGACCGTCCGGTCCGCTGTTGGCGCAAGCGAACAAAGGGCTGAGGACTAGGGCCACAGAGACGAGTCTGCATTGGGGGTGTGCTCTTGGGCACACTCTGTCACGGTGTTGCCGTGATGCGAGAGCTGCTTATCAGCTCTAACAATGCAGGGTGAAACGCGGCAACCTCTATCCGGAGCAACACCAAATAGGCATGCGTGTGACCTTGTGTCACGACGGGCGGCTCGCTCAAGTATGCGGGTAGGTGGCTAGAGCATGCCAGTAATGGCATGCCAAGAGGAATGATTGCCAGCCTAAGCAATTAGGCTTACAGAATCCGGCCTATAGGTCTGCCTTGCACTTTTCAACCGACTTTTTACAGAATTCATCCCCGATCGCGCAAAAAACTACCTCAGTACTAGGGTAATCCCTTGCCGACTCCATTACAAACGACTTTTAGTTAATCTTGCAATCCATTGATTTATTTAGACATTTAGATTAAAAATAAATTTCGAATAATACGCTAACCCCTTGTTCCCATTGAAAAAATTGAATTTACGCTTGACCGACCGAAACCATTCGCTTAAAGTGGTGAAAAGTAGGTTTTTGTGTATTTAAGTGGGGTAAGTTGGTGTTTCAAGGCAGCAGTGCTCTCACGCTTGATGCGAAGGGTCGGATCAATGTTCCGACTCGGCATCGCGACGCTCTGGTAGAGCAGGCTAAAGGCCGCCTTACGCTGACTCGTCATCCAGATGGCTGCCTTTTGGTGTACCCCCGTCCCGAATGGGAAACCAAACGCGAACAAATCGCCGCCTTTCCGATGTCAGCGCGTGCGTTACAGCGCCTGCTCCTGGGTAATGCACAAGACGTTGAAATCGATAGCTCGGGTCGCATACTCGTAGCCCCTGAATTGCGTGCGGCAGCTGGCTTTACACGCGATGTGATGTTGTTGGGTATGGGTGCGCACTTTGAGTTGTGGGATGCCGCGGCATTGGCGCGCCGCGAGGCCGCTGATTTGTCGCAAGGCGTGGGTGATGTTTTAAACCAGTTTTCTTTTTAAGTCGTGACCGAGTTTGCCCACCGGCCCGTGTTGCTCGAGCCGACTGTAGAGTCGTTGGTGCAGGCTGATTACGGTAAGAGAGTGGTGCTGTCTGACGATCTTGTTGCTGAACAGGCGAGAAGATTTTCGGGTGTGTATGTCGATGCAACGTTTGGACGAGGTGGGCATTCAAGAGCTCTGTTGTCCAGGCTCAGTGCCGATGCACGGCTAGTGGTGTTTGATAAAGATCCTCAAGCAATTGAGGTTGCAAGGGAGTTAGCGCGAGCGGATCGCCGAGTCACGGTGATCCACGAAGCGTTTGGCGATATGCGTGAGGCTTTGTCGGCCTTGGGGATAGAAGCCATCGACGGTGTGATGTTGGATCTGGGGGTTTCGTCGCCGCAGATTGATGATGCAGGGCGTGGATTTTCGTTCATGCGGGATGGCCCGCTTGATATGAGGATGGACACCACGCGAGGTGAGACAGCTGCGCAATGGTTAGCGCAGGCCGGTATTGAAGAGATGCGGGAGGTCATAGTCCGATATGGCGAAGAACGGTTTGCTTTTCAGATTGCAAAGGCGATTGATGCTCGCCGCGCAGAACGCCCGATCAACACCACGCACGAGCTCGCCGAGCTCGTGTCAAGTGTCGTCCGTACGCGCGAAAAGGGTCAACACCCGGCTACACGCACCTTTCAGGCTTTACGGATTTACCTCAATCGTGAACTCGAAGAGCTCGAGAGCGCCCTCCAGGCAGCTTTAAATTTATTAAAAACAGGCGGGCGTATGGCCGTGATTAGCTTCCACTCGCTGGAAGATCGCGTTGTCAAGCAGTTCATTACCGCGGCTTCCAAACCTGAAGCTGCGTACGCCCGCCTCCCTCTGCGTGAAAGCGAAATGCCTCAGCCCGTGTTGCTGGCGCTTGCCCGCGTGCTGCCAACGCACAGCGAAATATCCGACAATACCCGTTCGCGCTCTGCCGTCTTGCGAGTCGCAGAGCGCACTGCAACCGCACTCGGTACTCAGGGGGCTGCCGCTTACTCGCCGGCCCCTAAGCGTGCGGTCAAACGCGGCAAAAAAGGGGTGCACTGATGGGGCGTCTGTGTATCTTGGTGGCTGGCGTTTTAATGATCTCGGCGATATCGCTGGTGACGGCGCGCTACCAGGCACGACAACTCTATGTTGAGCTTGACCGTTCAAGAACGCAGGCACTTAATTACGATATTGAATGGCGGCAATTGCAGCTTGATCGTGCAGAGCAAGCGCGTAATGCCAACGTTGATAAGCTTGCTCGCGAGCAATTGAAAATGACTTCGATTGTGCCAGACCGCACAATTTACATTAATCAGTCTGCCTCAAGTGCGACCTCACGAGGCGAAAAATGAAGCGGCTCCCATTTTTTGATAATCCCGTGCTGCGTGTGCATTACCCGCTCTGGCGTGGTCGCTTGGTACTGATTTTGTTGGGGCTAGCCTTCTTAACCTTGGCGCTTCGGGCGCTATATCTACAGGGCATCACAACCGAATTTTTGCAGCAACGCGGCGAACGCATTTATGAAAGTACGCTGACCTTGCACGCCAGTCGTGGCAAGATCTTAGATCGTAACGGTGTTGTACTTGCTGCAAGTGTGCCAGCGCGATCGATTGCAATTCGTCCTAAAGATACAAAAGAGGCTTCAGCAAAAAAATTGCAGCAACTCGCTGAGTTACTTGACCTGTCGTCTGACGAATTACGTAAAAAAATTGCTGAAGAAAAGCCCTTCGTATATTTAAAGCGTCAAGTGCCACTCGATATTGCAAAAAAAATAACCGATTTACGTATCCCGGGTGTGATCCAGCAACCGGACAATCGCCGTTTGTACCCTGAAAGCGAAGTCATGGCCAATGTTGTTGGCTTTAATAACTTAGAAGACCGCGGCCAAGAGGGTGTTGAGCTCGCGTTTAACGAACAACTTTCTGGGCAGGCGGGCAGTCGACGCATTATGCGAAACCGTTTAGGTCACACGATTGAAAGCGTTGGTACTGTTGATTTTCCGGTCGACGGTCAAGATATTAAGCTGTCACTCGATACTCGCATTCAATATCAGGTTTATCGCGCCCTTCAAGAGGCGATGGTGACCAACAAGGCGAAGGGTGCAGCAGCAGTTGTCATTGATGTTAAGACGGGTGAGATTTTAGCGTTAGGCAATATGCCAACCTATGACCCCAATCGGCGCGACTCGTTTCGAGGTGGCAACCTACGCAATCAGGCGCTCACCGATACGTTTGAACCTGGCTCGATCATGAAGCCGTTTACCGTTGGTCTTGCACTTGATCTGAAGCGGATTACGCCGGCCACGTTGTTCAACACGGGCAACGGCAAGTTTAGTTATCAGGGCGCAACCATCAGTGATGTGAGTGCGAACGGTACACTTGATCCGGCGGGGGTGTTGCTGAAGTCAAGCAATATCGGGATGACGTTGATTTCAGAACGGCTGCAGTCGCGTGAAATGTGGACCCGGTTTAACGAGCTCGGGTTAGGCCAAGTTCCGCAGACTGGCTTTCCAGGTGCTGCAGCGGGGCGACTGCGGCCATACGAGCGTTGGCGCCTGATTGAAAAAGCCACAATGTCCTACGGATACGGGCTATCCGTTTCGCTTTTGCAAGTGGCACGCGCCTACACCGTGTTTGCTCGTGAGGGCGATATGGTTGGATTGACGCTAGTCAAACGCGAAGATCATCCGACCTCGACTCAGATCTACCCACCAGACGTCGCACAAAAAATTCGTCTGTGGCTTGAAGCGGCGGCCGGACCAGAAGGCGCAAAAGCTGCACAGGTACAGGGCTATCGTGTCGCTGGAAAGAGCGGTACTGCGAGAAAAATTGTAGACGGCAAATACAGCACAAGTCGTTATCGCGGTTCGTTTGTTGGTTTCGCCCCAGTCTCGGATCCGCGTATCGTGGTTGCGGTCACGATTGATGAGCCTCAGTCAGGGGTGTATTACGGCGGCAAGGTAGCGGCACCGGTATTTGCCGCGATTGTTGGAGGCACCTTGCGCACGATGAACGTGCAGCCTGATACGGCGCTCGAACCGGCTGTTGTGGCTGCAGGGAGGGGCTCGCGATGACGCGTGCAGTCCTTCTTGCTTCGCATCTCTCAACAGAGAACATCGTTGCACTGCTGCGCAGCAAAACTGAGTGCGGCGCACACCTACAGGCAGATTCGCGAGCCGTGCGTGAAGGCGATGTCTTTTTGGCGTGTCCAGGCTTGACTAGTGACGGCAGGCATTTCATTACAGCAGCGATCAAGCAAGGGGCCGGCGCGGTTCTTATGCACGTTGACTCAGCGGCCCCATGGCAAGCGAATGATTTTAGCGTGCCAGTGCTGGGATTGCCTGATTTAACTGAGCGACTCGGTGCACTTGCAGATCTTTGGTACGACAAGCCTTCGGCGCATCTGAAGGTCATAGCGGTAACTGGCACCAATGGCAAAACGAGTTGTGTGCAATGGCTGACCGATGCTTTACAGTCGGCCGGCTATCGGGCAGGAGCGTTGGGGACCTTGGGTATACGCTTTCCGGATGGTTCTGTTCGCACTGGTGCGCTAACGACCCCTGATGTGATTTCGATGCACCGAAGCTTGGCCGCGCTACGAGAGGCGGGTGCGCAATATGTATCACTCGAGGCTTCGTCTATCGGGTTAGAGCAAGGCCGTCTGGCCAGCGTACGAATATTTGCCGCTGGGTTCACCAATCTTTCGCGTGACCATCTTGACTATCACCACACCATGCAAGCGTATGCGGCGGCCAAGGCGCGCCTGTTTGCGTGGCCTGGATTGCAGGCAGGGGTGCTCAATGCCGACGATGCGATCAGTGCTAGCTTCACCTCGGGCGCAACCTATCCCTTGGTGACTTACAGTCTTGCGCACAAGACCGCGGTGGGTGCTGTTGCTCTTCGCGCAGAGCTCTTAGCCGACTCAATGAGCACTGGGCAGTGGCTGTTGCATGACAAGAACGAGCAGGTTGCAGTCCATACCAAAGTAGTCGGCCGGCATAATATTTCAAATCTTTTATGCGTAGCGGGGTTGCTCAAGGTTCTCGACTGGCCCTTGGCTAAGATCGCTGCTAGTTTTGCGACGCTCGCACCTGTCGAGGGGCGGCTCCAAACCGTTGAGCCCTTGTTGACCGACCGCGCTGTACCTACCGTTTTGGTTGATTACGCGCACACGCCAGATGCGCTGAGTCGCGCCTTAGAAGTGGCGCGTGAACTTGCGCAAGCGCGCCGCGCAAATGTTTGGTGTGTCTTTGGGTGCGGTGGCAATCGAGATAGCGGTAAACGCCCAATAATGGGAGAAGTTGCACAGCGTTTGGCCGATCATTTGATTGTGACAAGCGATAACCCACGCGACGAAGATGCGCAGTCGATTATTGCTCAGATTGTTGCTGGATTACCTGGCTCGAGCGCGAAGGTGACGATTGAGCCCGATCGGGCGCAGGCAATTTTGGCTGCAGTGTTAGGCGCTGCTTGTAACGATGTGGTGCTGATTGCCGGCAAGGGTCACGAAACCTATCAAGACGTTGCCGGTCAGCGTACGCCTTTCGATGATCGGCAATGGGCTCAAGCTGCGCTGTTACTTAAACAACAGCGAGCGCTTCAAACCGACTCGCGTCGTCTTGAACCGGGTTCAATATTTTTGGCGCTCAAGGGTGACCACTTTGATGGCCACGACTATCTTGCGCAGATTCAAACGGCAGGGGCAAGTGCGGCGATTGTGGATACGATCCGGCCTGTGCCTGGCTTGGCGCAAATCGCCTTGGGCGATACCCGTGCAGCCTTGTTGCAGCTTGGACGCGCGTGGCGAAGGCAGTTTGCCATTCCGATGATTGCGGTGACAGGTAGCAACGGCAAAACCACCACCAAAGAGATGATTTCTGCCATCTTGGCATCTTGGTTGGGCGAGGCGCACCGTTTGGCGACCGTTGGTAATTTGAATAACGAGTTGGGTGTTCCGCTGACCTTGTTGCGCTTACGAAGCGAGCATCAAGCTGCAGTGATCGAGCTTGGCATGAATCACCCGGGCGAAATCGCCATCTTGGCTCAGGCCGCTGAGCCAACCGTGGCGTTAGTCAATAACGCGCAGCGCGAGCATCAAGAGTTTATGGTGAATGTTGAGGCAGTTGCACGTGAAAATGCCGCTGTCTATGCCTCGCTAATGCCTGGGGGGATCAAAGTGTTTCCAAGCGCTGATACCTTTTCTCCGCTGTGGTTAGAGCTTGCGAGCGAGCGTGCGAGTTTGCGCTTTGGGCTAAGCCCAGACGCAGAGGTATGGGCCAGTGACATCCGAGCCGATGCCTTAGGGACAAGCTTCATCGTGCACACACCGATAGGCGAAGGTCAAGTCGTGTTGTCTGTACCAGGAAGGCACAATTTGCTGAATGCGTTGGCGGCAACGACCTGCGCCGTGGCTGCAGGTGCTCCGATGCAGGCGATCGAACGGGGGCTTGCTGCGTTTCACGCCGTTTCAGGTCGAATGCAGCCGCATCGTCTCGCCAATGGCGTGATGCTCATTGATGACTCTTACAACGCGAACCCTGATTCGGTTCGTGCGGCGATTGATGTTCTGGCCTCGTTACCAGCTCCGCGTGTACTTGTACTGGGTGATATGGGCGAGGTAGGTGATAACGGGCCTGCCATGCATGAAGAGGTTGGAGCGTACGCGCGCGAGTGCGGCATTGATTATGTGTTGACGCTTGGACAAGCGACGCGCTCGACCGCAACCGCGTTTGGTTTGCAAGCGATTGTTTGTGAAACGAATGAACAGGCTAGCGACTGGATTGCGCAACACCTCGTGAAAAGCATCTTGATCAAAGGGTCGCGCTTCATGCGCATGGAAAAAATTGTACGCACTTGCCTCGAACAGTTTGAGGCAACTGACAAAGACGTGGTGAAACATGCTGTTTGAACTGTCTGGCTGGCTCGCCGAGAACTACGCGCGCGGGTTTTCTGTATTTGAGTACATCACACTGCGCGCCGTGTTGGCATGCGCCACATCGCTCTTGATCGGTTTGGTGGCTGGGCCGTGGGTCATTCGCAAGCTCACAGCGCTCAAAATTGGTCAGACTGTGCGCAGCTACGGGCCGGAAACCCATTTGGTGAAAACCGGTACGCCAACGATGGGCGGCGCGCTCATTTTAATTTCGATTGCGGTGAGCACTTTGCTGTGGGCGGATTGGCGTAACCGTTATGTGTGGGTCGTGTTGTTGGTGACCCTAGGTCTTGGCTGGGTGGGGTGGGTTGACGACTACCGCAAAGTGGTCCATCGCGATCCTGAGGGAATGCCTGCCCGTCAGAAATTCTTTTGGCAGGCTTTGATCGGAGCGGCAGCGTCGCTGTATTTGATGTTTGCGATCTCGGCGCCGAGTTCTGCGAGCTTGTGGACTGTGGCGGTAGACTGGGCGACGAGCGGTTTCACTGTGACGCTACCCGCGCGTGCAGACCTGATGGTGCCATTTTTTAAAACCTTCAGTTATCCGCTTGGTGCGTTGGGCTTTGTGGCAGTGAGTTGGTGCGTGATCGTGGGTACAAGTAATGCGGTCAATCTTACCGATGGCCTTGATGGTTTGGCGATTATGCCAACCGTGATGGTCGGCTCTGCCTTAGGCGTGTTTGCTTACGTTGTTGGGCGCGTCGACTACTCGCGCTATTTGTTGTTTCCCTACGTGCCGGGTGCTGGCGAACTGATGGTCTTGTGCGCAGCACTTGCAGGTGCTGGCCTAGCATTTCTATGGTTTAACGCGTATCCCGCACAGGTGTTTATGGGCGATGTTGGCGCCTTAGCACTTGGTGGCATGCTGGGCACGATTGCAATTATCGTTCGACAAGAAATCGTACTGTTCATCATGGGCGGCGTCTTTGTCGTTGAAACCTTGTCGGTGATGCTGCAGGTGGCGTGGTTTAAATACACGCGCTATCGCTATGGGCAGGGGCAACGTATTTTAAAAATGGCGCCACTTCATCATCACTTTGAAGTGAGCGGCTGGAAAGAAACCCAAGTCGTTGTGCGTTTTTGGATCATCAGCATGATGCTGGTGTTGATTGGTTTAGCTTCACTGAAGATTCGATGAACGAAACAGTTTTGTCCTCCGCGCTTCCTTCTCGGGTCCTGATTGTTGGACTCGGTGAGACGGGCGTCGCTGCAGCGCGTTGGTGCGTGCGCAACGGTACTGCCGTGCGGGTGGCCGATACGCGTAAGAGCCCGGCCGGCCTTGAGGCGTTGACAAAGTCAGTTGATGTCGCCGCGCTAGAGTTGCACCTTGGTTGCGATGTTTTTGACGCTTCGTTGCTCGAGGGCGTGGGCTTGCTGGTGTTGAGCCCGGGCCTCGCACCAGGCCTGTCGCCCGTCAAAGAGTTGCTTGAGCAAGCTGAGGCCGCCGGCGTTGAGGTCATTGGCGAAATTGAATTGTTCGCACGCGCTTTACAACAACTGCAGATGACCCAACAGTATGCACCACGTGTGCTGGGTGTGACGGGCACGAACGGTAAGACCACGGTCACGGCACTGACTCGCCACATGTTGGCTGCTGCGGGTATTCGTGTTCGCGCCGCTGGCAATATCAGTCCGGCCGCACTTGAGTCGTTAATCGATGCCTTAGATACAAACGCAATGCCCGATGTGTGGGTACTTGAGCTCTCGAGTTTTCAGCTTGAGACAACCCGTAGCCTTCGCCTGACCGCGGCTGTTGTGCTCAATGTGACACAAGATCACTTAGATTGGCATGGCACTATGCAGGCGTATGGTCAGGCAAAAGCCCGTATTTACGATATGACAGACATGTTGGTCGTCAATCGCGATGACGCAACGGTCATGGCAATGTGTCAATCACTAGCAAGTACGAACGTTCGAAGTTTTGGTCGCGATACACCCATGTTGACGGGCGATGTCGGGCTCGAAAGCAGTCACGATGTCTGGTGGCTGACCACCTCGGAGGTGACCGAGTTTGAAGACGACTTGCCCGCGCCTGTGAAGCGTAAAAAGAATGCACCTCCGCCCGAGCGAACATCGGGCCGGTTAGTCCGCCTCATGCCGATGGATGCTCTGGGGTTGCACGGTTTGCATAACGCGCTGAATACACAAGCGGCAATCTTGTTGGCTCGGTCGGTTGGCGCTGGTTTGGGGCCCATTCTTCGTGCGGCGGGCGACTACATGGGCGAGCCGCATCGCATGGAATTTATTCGTAGTGTGCGCGGTGTTGATTTCTTCAACGATAGCAAAGGCACCAACGTTGGCGCGACCGTAGCCGGTTTAGAAGGGTTGGGGCGGCGCTCGGTGTTGATTGCTGGCGGCGCCGGTAAAGGTCAAGATTTTTCGCCTTTGGTTGCTGTCGTCGCCCGGCATGTACGTGCTGTCGTGTTGATTGGACAAGATGCGCGTTTGCTTCTGGATACGCTGGCGTCAACCGGAGTGCCGTGCCTGCTCGCTGAAACCTTACCCGAAGCGGTTGAACTTGCTTTTGCTCAGGCTCAAGAGGGCGACGCGGTTGTGCTTTCGCCAGCCTGCGCGAGTTTGGATATGTTTCGCAACTATGGGCATCGTGGCTTAGTCTTTGTGGATGCCGCGTATGAGCTTGCGTTAAGCCAGGGAGAGGTGGCATGAGCCTCTTTGCTGAGTTAACAAACAGCGTGAACGCTGTGCGCCCAAACCGCACCATGATGCGCAACTACGATTTACCGTTGGTTGTCGCGACAAGTTTGTTGGTTGCAATCGGTATTTTGATGGTGTATTCAGCGGCAATCGCACTAGCAGATGGCCCAAAGTTTGCCAATTATGGACGCTATTATTTCGTGATGCGTCAGACCATCTACGTTGGTATCGGTCTGTTTGTTGCCGCTTTCGTTCTGACCGTGCCAATAGAGACTTGGCAACGAACGACCATGTGGATTTTCATTATCGCGATATTGCTTTTGGTCTTGGTGTTGATCCCCGGGATCGGTCGAAAGGTGAATGGTGCCATGCGGTGGTTGCCCGTCGGCCCCGTGACCTTTCAGCCTTCTGAGTTGATGAAGCTCGCCGCCTTGCTATTTACGGCTGACTACACCATCCGTAAGCAAGATCAAATGCACAGTACCCTGCGTGGCTTTTTGCCAATTGGTGTGGCGTTGGCCGTGGTGGCCGGGCTTTTGCTGAAAGAGCCTGATTTGGGAGCGGTGATCGTGGTGATCGCGATTTCAATGGGGATCTTGTTTTTAGGAGGGATCAACGCACACATCTTTTCAGGAATCGCTCTGCTCTTGACCGCTGTCTTTGCACTGATTATTTGGCTGTCTCCCTTTAGGACGCGGCGCATCTTTGCTTATTTAGATCCCTGGAATCCAGAAAATATACTAAAAGATTCTTACCAACTCTCGCACTCTTTAGTGGCGATTGGACGAGGACAATGGACTGGTGTTGGGTTGGGTGGGAGCGTCGAAAAGCTGCACTATTTACCCGAAGCACACACCGACTTCATCATGGCCGTGATCGGAGAAGAGCTCGGCTTTATCGGCATTTTATTGATGATCACCTTATTCGGTGTTTTGGTTCATCGCTGTATTGAAATCGGACGTCAAGCGATTGCGATGGAGCGCCCCTTTGGGGGGCTCGTGTCACAAGGTGTCGGTATCTGGTTTGGTGTCCAGTCCTTTATCAACATTGGTGTTTGCCTGGGTTTGCTGCCAACTAAGGGGCTGACCTTGCCGCTCGTCAGTTATGGCGGTACCGGTATCGTGATGAATCTGTGCGCGATCGCGATCGTACTCAGAGTTGACTTTGAAAATCGCAACATGATGCGAGGGGTCCGCTCATGAGCGTGCGTTCTCCGGTCGTGTTGATTATGGCGGGCGGTACGGGTGGGCACATTATGCCTGGCTTGGCTGTTGCTGATGTCTTACGGGCCCGCGGTTGGACTGTGCGCTGGTTGGGCAACCCCGACAAAATGGAAGGCAAGCTCGTACCAGCTGCTGGCTATTCACTTGCCGCGCTACGTTTTGCAGGCTTTCGTGGCAAGGGCTTAGTCGCAAAGCTTCAAGCTCCTTTCTTGTTATTGCGCGCTTTAGCCCAGGCGTGGCAACAGTTTTCAAGTATTCGCCCAAATGTTGTGCTCGGAATGGGTGGTTACGTCGCGTTTCCAGGCGGTGTGGTGAGTGCCTTGCGCTCCACACCTTTGGTGTTGCATGAACAAAATGCAATTGCAGGGATGGCTAATCGTTGGTTATCGCGTATCGCGCAGCGCGTCTTGGCTGGTTTTCCAGAGGCTCTTGAACGCGCTGAAGTGGTGGGCAACCCGGTCAGGCAGGATGTCGCGGCGTTGGCCAATCCCCAGCAGCGCTACGAAACGCGCTCAGGACCCTTGCGGGTGCTAGTGCTTGGCGGCAGTTTAGGAGCGACTGCGCTCAATGAATTGCTCCCACAGGCCTTGGCCAAGATCCCGTTAGCGCAGCGCCCCAGCGTGACTCACCAGGCCGGTGCGCAGCACCTCGATACGCTGTTAGATGCTTACGCGCAGGCCGCAGTCTCTGCTCGCTGCGTGCCATTCATTGAAAATATTGCCGAGGCACTTTCTGACGCCGATTTATTGATTTGTCGCGCGGGTGCGATGACGGTGGCTGAGGTTGCTGCCGCCGGAGTCGCTGCCTTGTTTATTCCCTATCCTCACGCAGTGGACGATCATCAGTCGGCCAACGCTCGTTTTTTAAGTCATGATATGGCCGCCTGGCTCATCCAACAAAAAGAGTTAACCCCCGATACGCTCAGCCAGTGGTTGCTTGCGCGTAGTCGCCAAGAGCTCAGCAATGTCGCTCAGCGTGCAAGAGCTCATGCGCGCCCTCAGGTGGCGCAGCGCATTGCAGATATTTGTGAAGAACTTGCGGGGGCCTCAGCATGAAACACCGCATCGAGCATATTCATTTTGTTGGCATTGGCGGCTCTGGGATGAGCGGCATCGCAGAGGTGTTGTTGAATTTAGGCTACCGCATATCAGGATCAGACCTTGCAGATTCTGCTGCGACACAGCGCTTGGCGAGTTTGGGTGCACGGATCGCACTTGGCCATCAGGCTGAGAATATTGCGGGCGCCGATGCGCTTGTGACCTCGACGGCTGTGGCCAATAACAATCCCGAGGTGATTGCCGCGCGTCAGGCGCGTATCCCTGTGGTTCCTCGCGCAGTAATGTTGGCTGAACTGATGCGCTTAAAGAGAGGCATTGCTGTGGCGGGCACGCATGGCAAAACCACCACCACGAGCCTGGTTGCCAGCGTGTTGGCGGCAGGCGGACTCGATCCAACTTTTGTGATCGGTGGTCGACTGACCGCCGCTGGAGCGAACGCCGGCTTGGGTCAGGGCGACTTCATCGTTGTCGAAGCAGACGAATCAGATGCATCGTTTTTGAATTTGCTTCCGGTGATGGCCATCATCACCAACATCGATGCTGATCACATGGATACCTATGGGCATGATTTGGCGAAACTTAAAAGTGCCTTCGTAGAGTTCACTCAGCGCTTACCGTTTTATGGCAGCGCAATTGTTTGTGCAGATGACGCCAACGTGCGCGAAATCATCCCGTTTATTTCGCGGCCCGTGACAACGTATGGTTTGTCGCCCGATGCTCAGGTCGTGGCGACGAACGTCAAGGCGATTGGCACACGCATGCAGTTTGACGTGCGGCGCCAAACGCGCGAGGGTGAGCTCAGTCCATTGGCGGTCAGTTTGAATCTTCCAGGGGTTCATAATGTGTTGAACGCGTTGGCGGCGATTGCAGTGGCGACAGAGCTTGGTGTCAGTGATGCGGCCATTGCGCAAGGGCTTTCAGAGTTTAAGGGCGTCGGACGTCGCTTTACTCAAATTGGCGATTTCACGGCTAAGAAGGGCGGCACGTTTAGAGTGGTCGATGATTATGGGCACCACCCGGTCGAGATGGCGGCCACTCTGGCGGCTGCTCGCGGCGCCTGGCCCAATCGTCGAGTCGTATTGGCGTTTCAGCCCCACCGTTACACCAGAACGCGCGATTGCTTCGAAGATTTTGTCAATGTGTTGGGCTCTGCCGATGCCGTGCTGTTGACTGAGGTTTATGCGGCGGGCGAGCCGCCGTTGGTGGCCGCAGATGGACGTGCTCTGGCGCGCGGTGTGCGTGTTGCCGGGAAGGTCGAGCCCTTATTCGTCGAAGATGTCGCTGCGATGCCCGAAGCGATTTTAAATTTTGCGCAAGATGGCGATGTGGTGATCGTGATGGGTGCCGGTTCGATTAGTAAAGTTCCCCATCAATTAGGAGTCCCAGCATGACACAGACTTTTGGTAAGGTCGGTGTGTTGTACGGCGGTCGCTCAGCAGAGCGTGAAGTGTCAATCATGTCCGGAACGGGCGTGCACGCAGCGTTGTGCGGTCAGGGTGTCGACGCGCATTTATTTGATACGGGCTCGGGAAGCCTGGCTGACTTGGCTGCGCAGCAATTCGATCGCCTCTTCATCGCCTTGCACGGGCGTTATGGTGAGGACGGAACGTTGCAGGGCGCGCTTGAACTGCTGGGGATTCCTTACACGGGTAGCGGTCCCATGGCATCGAGTCTTGCGATGGATAAAGTCATGACAAAGCGTGTGTGGTTAGAGGCTGGTTTGCCTACGCCAGGATATCGGGCACTGACTGACGCGAGCGAGGTGAATGCGGCGGCGCTGGCCTTAGGGCTGCCACTGATGATGAAAGCCCCACACGAGGGATCCACCCTTGGCATCGTGAAAGCAACTGAAGTTGCTGAGCTATCCAAAGCGTATGCAGTTGCCGCGCAGTACGACGAGGT
>CAMCII010000035.1 GCA_945874505.1 Bordetella parapertussis
CGCGCATTCAGCGCAGGGGCCTGCCAACCATCAACGGTGGCACCACTCAAATAGGCCAGCCCTGAGCGCTCGCCACCCAACGCATCGCGTGAGGTGTGACAGGCCGAACAATGCCCCAGTCCATTCACCAGATAGTCACCCCGCAACCAAGCCGGCGAACGTTCAACTTCGGTTTGCGCTGGCTTGGCATCAGGCCCGGGCGTTAAGTACAGCGCATTCCAAAAGGCCATGAGCGGACGCAAACTAAACGGAAACGCAAGCTTAGTTTCAGGCGTTGCCTGACGCACCGGTTCTTGCGACATCAGCCACCCGTAGAGCGCTGTCAGATCTTCGTCAGTCGTGCGAGTGAACGAGGTGTACGGAAACGCGGGATATAAGTGATGTCCATCGCGTGAAATACCTTCACGCATCGCACGATTAAACGCCTGCTGTGACCACAAACCGATACCGGTTTGAGGATCAGGCGTTAAGTTAGTGCTATAGACCGTGCCGAAGGGAGTTTGAATCCCCAAGCCGCCAGCATTTGGTTTGCCTTGTGCACTGGTATGGCAAGTGACGCAGTTACCCAAGGCCGCTAACTCGCGACCACGCTCAAGCGTTGCGGCTGAGTAGGTCGCGATCGGTTGAGTCACTGGAGCAAGCACAGTGCGCTGACCGAACAGTGACCACGTCGCGCCAAGCAAGGTAGTCCCAAGCGCCGCCGTCAACGCAGCCGCACGCAACCACCACGAACGCGGCTTAGGCCAACGCGCGTCGGCATGATCTGTCTGCTGACGCGCAGGGCTTGCTTGCAGCGGGTCACTTGTTTGCGAAGCTAACTGAAGTTTGTCTGAGGCTTGCGCTGCCAGCTGGGGATTGCCGTAGGCGTGGGAGTCCGGGTCGCCTTGATACATCAAAGGATTCAAAGCAGCGCGCACAACCTCTGGCGTAAAAGGCGGTTGCCTGAAGCGCACACCTGTCGCATCAAAAATCGCATTGGCAATCGCGGCCGTGCCGGGCACTGAGGCCGACTCGCCAGCCCCGAGTGCGGGCTCATTGTGCCGAGGCATCTGCATGACTTCGATCACAGGCACCTGCCTGAAACTCAAAATCGGATACGAACCCCATTCTCGAGTGGCAACAGTGTTGTGCTCACGTTCAGTCGGTACCTGCTCAATCATGGCGCGACTAGTGGTTTGAACCACGTTGCCATGAATTTGATGTTCAACACCGGCGGGATTAATGGTTAAACCCGCATCGTGACCCACCACCACCCGTTTCACATGCACTTCACCGGTGCGCTTGTTGACCTCAACATCGGCGATCCACGCAGCCCACGCCGCACCAAATCCTGGCCACTTACTATGAACATAGCGGGCCCAGGCGATGCCCTGCCCGTGCAAAATATCGCCCTCTGCGCCCTGCTGTTGCGGCTGGTCATGCGTTTTCCAGCCTGCTTTTGCGGCAGTGGCTTGTAACAATTCGCGCGCGCGTGGGTCATCGAGATAACGCAATCTGAAGGCCAGAGGATCAACCCCCGCAGCGGTTGCAAGCTCATCGATGTAGGACTCGTGAGCAAACGAATTGGGCATCGCCGACACGCCGCGCAACCACGAGGCGCGCAAGATCGGCGGCATATCGTTGACCGTCACGCGCAAATTTTGCAAGGTATAGGGCGGACGCGCGGTGCGATCCCCCATTGCATAGGCTTGTGCGTTGGGTTCGATCGTGCGCGTCAGTAATAGCGCAAGAGTGGGTGCACCGTTTGAAGGGTATGAGGTTGAAAAATCATAGGCTGCAATCGAGCCGTCTGAATGCAAGCCACCGCGAACCTCCATCCATTGCGCTGCACCTTTGGGCTCCCATAGATTTTCTTGCTCACGTGTGAGCTGTACGCGCACGGGTGCACCAACTGCACGCGCCAGCAACACGGCATCGGCTGTTACGTCATCGGCGCCGTTGCGCCCATAGCAACCAGAAGCTTCCATTCGTATGATTTCAATCGCAGTATCTTGCAGTGTGGTTAAGCGCGCCAAGTCTGCGCGCAACACATGAGGATTTTGCGTGCCCGCCCACACTGTCAACGCAAACGGATCGGTCGAATCCGCTTTGAACTCAGCCACAGCACACGACGGACCAATCGACGCATGCATTTGATAAGGCCAAATATAGGTGCGCGGCATCGACTGCGCGGCCTGTGCGAGCGCCTGATCCACATCACCCTCATCGACAAGCTGACGTGGTGTCGCTGGATTGTTACGTAACGCTTGCTCAACATTGGATAAGTCGGGCAACCCGGCCCAGGGTTTCCAATGCACCCGTAGCGTGTTGGCTGCAAGTTCAGCGAACTCTTCGCGTTCAGCGACCACCCCAATAAAATCACGAATCACGACCACCGCACGAATGCCTGGGATATGGGCAATCGACGTCTCGTCAACTGACTCGAGCAAGTTACCAATAAAGTCACCGTGATCAGCGCCGGCATAAGGTGGACGAATCACTCGGCCATGCAACATGCCGGGCACTCGAACATCGTGCACGAATACTAGCTCGCCTGTCGCCTTGGCTGGGATATCTACACGCGGTACTGACTGCCCGACCGTGTGGTAAGTGGCGGGGTCTTTGACAGACGTGGCCAGTGCAAGCTTGAGGTGGATCTGCTGCCCTGTGAGTAACTCCGCATAGCTAACTGAAGCGGCAGACGCCGTCGTGTCTGCGCTTGCGACAGCCGCAATGGACACGATTCCATTGCTCACTTGCAATTGCGTCGTAGGCACTGCAAATTTAGCCGTTGCTAACTCAAGTAAATATTGTCTTGCCTGGGCGGCCGCTGCCCGCAGAGGTGCCGCGTGATTTTGCAGCGAACCACTTGCAATGGTAGGCCCTTGATTGGGCGCTGTGCCGGTGTCACCTAAAATCACCTCAACCCGCTCAAGCTGCACGTCAAGCTCTTCAGCCACGATCTGAGCAAACGCGGTTTGCAGTCCGGTGCCAAGATCAACGTGGCCATGCAAGGCGATCACTCGGCCGTCTGCCCACAGCGACAGCAAAATTTCAACGCCCTCGGCAGGGTTACCCGGCACCGCTGCAGGTTGGCCTGGCGCAGGTGGATTGGCAGGAGGCGGATCACGCACGACCAACAATACGTCGGTCGCATTTAAAAAATCTGCACGGGTACGTAAAGGATTAGGATTTGCCATGATCGAGCCCGTGCGAGGTGTGCAGCAGCACGGCCGCGCGTTGAACCGCACGCATGATTTCGATGTGCGTGCCGCAGCGGCAAAAGTTACCCGATAGTGCACTTCGGATTTCGGCCTCAGTGGGGTCAGGTGTATGGGTTAACAAAGACACCGTCATCATAATCACGCCATTAAGACAATACCCACATTGCGCAGCTTGCTCGTCAATAAAAGCCTGCTGCACAGGGTGCAACTGCCCGCGTGATCCCAGCCCTTCGAGCGTAGTAATGGCGCGGCCTTGTACGCCTTGTGCAGGAACCACACACGAACGCGCAGCAACCCCATCGATTAGTACAGTGCAAGCGCCGCACTGACCCAAGCCGCAACCATATTTTGGCCCATTCAGCGCAAGGTCGTTACGCAACACATGCATCAACGACACATCCGCTGAAAGCTGTAACTCATGCTGCTGAGCGTTGACACGCAGCGTACAGGGTGACGAAGTGTTCATCAAAGACCTTAGACGCTTAGATAGGTTTGACGGACCTGCTCGTTAGCATCGAGCTCGGCCATCGTGCCGCTAAAACGGATTTGCCCTTTTTCAAGCACATAGGCGCGGTCGCACACTAGGCGCGCAAAGTGCAGATTTTGCTCTGACAGCAAAATACTGACGCCTTGCTTTTTAAGTTCTAGCATCGTCTGCACCATTTGCTCGACAATCACAGGCGCCACACCCTCAGAAGGCTCATCGAGCAACACCAAATAGGGGTTACCCATCAGGCTGCGCGCCACCGTCAGCATCTGTTGTTCACCACCGCTCATTTGCCCACCCGGGCGCCTGGGCATCTCGCCTAGGTTCGGAAACAGCGTAAACAATTGCTGGACGGTCCACGTCGGGGCCGCAGAGCCGTCGGGCCATAAGCGAGCCTTTTGCCGACCGACCTCAAGATTCTCTAAGACGGTTAAGTCAGTAAAAATTCGACGATCCTCAGGCACATATCCTAGCCCACTTGCCGCAATACGATGGGCCGCATCTTTTGATAGATCGCGCCCCATAAATTGCACGTCGCCGGTACGCTTTTCAAGCAAACCCATCAACGCTTTCATGGTGGTCGACTTGCCCGCCCCGTTACGCCCCATCAACGCCACGACTTCACCGCGTTTTACCTGAAAGCTCACGTCGTACAAAATTTGAGCTGCGCCATACCAAGCCTTCAAGTTCTGCACAGACAAAAGCGGTTTGGTCTCACCACTCGCACTCGAGTCTTGATGAACGTCTTCAACGATCTGGGCGGCGGACAAGCCGTCGTGGCCGTCGTGCCCGTCTTGCGCCAACTGAGACTTGGGCAGCCCTTTATTTAAGTCTTCAGTACGCTGAGCTTGAGCCGTCAGATCCGAGCCGCTCGCCGCGCCTTCAAACGTCGCGCCAGTGCCGAAGTACACCTCTTGTACCTTGGTATCTTTGCGAATGTCGTCCGCCTTGCCTTGCGCAATCAGTCTGCCGCGCGCCAAGACAATCATACGATCGGCGTGAGCGAAGACCACATCCATGCTGTGCTCGGTAAACAGCACGGCGATTTGTTGCTCAAGCACCAATTTTTTAGTCAATACCATCAATGCGTTGCGCTCTTTCGGCGCCATGCCTGCTGTGGGTTCATCCATCAGTAACAGCCGCGGACGATTGGCCAACGCGATCGCCAACTCAACACGTTTGACATCACTGTAGGCCAACGCGCTGCAGGGGCGGTCTGCTTGCGACGCCATCCCAACCTGTTCAAGCAGCTCAAGCGCTCGGGTACGTTCGTGTGTGCGCGCAGTCTTAAAAAACGAAAATACCTGCCCTGCATGTGAAAGCAACGCCATCTGCACGTTTTCAATCACTGTCAACGACGAAAACGTTTCGGCAATTTGAAACGTGCGCCCCACCCCTAAGCGCCAAATGTCTCGTGGCGCCAGGCCAACCAACTCTTTTCCAGCGAACTGAATCGACCCGCGATCAGCCTGCAATTGACCATTGACCATGTTAAAGGTAGTGGATTTACCAGCGCCATTCGGGCCAATCAAAGCCAATAACTCGCCCGCCTCGAGCTCAAACGAAATCCCATCAACGGCCTTCACTCCGCCAAAGGACTTACCCAAGTCTTTCACCGTCAACAGACTCATGCTTGCCCCCTACCTGCAAAGCGCAAACTGAGGCGGCGTGCAAAGCCTGCAATCCCGTCGGGAAACAACAGCACCAGTAACAAGATAATGCCCCCCAGCATCGCGCGCCAATACTCTGTATTGCGCGCGATCACATCGTGCAACCAGGTGAAGCTCACTGCGCCCACGATGGGGCCCGCTAAAGTCTGTATGCCGCCAAGCAATACCATCACTAAGCCATCTACCGAACGACTCACATGTAACGTCTCGGGCGAGATGCTGCCCTTAGAAAAAGCGAACAGTGCGCCGGCCACACCCGCAAAGACACCCGCTATCACGAAAGCAACCCACTGCACCCGTTTGACATGAATACCAATGGCATCGGCACGCATCGGCGAATCGCGCCCCGCGCGCATGGCGTAACCCAAGGGTGCGTGCAACGTCCGACGCAACAACCAAACGCTTAACACGACACAAGAGAGCGTCAAAAAGTAATAATTTTTTTTGTCTGCGAGCCAAGCGGCTGGCCATACACCCGTCAACCCATTGCTGCCACCCGTCAGTGCATCCCACTGAAACACTACGGCCCAGGTGATTTGTGCAAAGGCCAAGGTCAGCATCGCCAGATAGACGCCCGATAAACGCACACTAAACCAACCAAATAACAACGCCCCCACGCCAGCGACAAGAGGTGCCAGCAGCAGCGCAACCTCCATTGGTAACCCAAGCGCTTTAAACAAAAGCGCGGCGCCATACGCGCCTAAACCAAAATATGCCGCATGACCAAAGGAATGCATCCCGGCAGGCCCCATGATGAAGTGCAAGCTCGTCGCAAACAGCACTGCCACCAACAAATCGATACTCAGCACCGTGAAATAAGGCGACGCAGAGGTCAGCCATGGCAGCAACACCAACAGGGCCACGGCCGCGACTTGCAACGCGGTCGTCACGCGTGTCGGTGCACCTAACGGCGCCTCGGTGTGACCAGCATGGCGCGAGAGCGGTTGTGGCCTACCAAGCAGACCCCAGGGTCGCAACACCAACACCACAGCCATCACCAAAAATTCAACGACCAAGGTGAGCTTTGAAAAAGATATCGCGGTACCAAAAATATTGACCACGCCTAACCAAATACAAATGGCTTTTAGCTCAGCGATCAACAGTGCAGCCACGAAAGCGCCGGGGATAGAGCCCATCCCACCCACCACCACCACGACAAACGCAGCGCCAATCGTGTTGAGATCCATTTCAAGGTTCGCGGGTTCGCGTGGGAGTTGCAAGGCACCGCCCAAACCTGCCAACAGAGCACCCAGCGCAAACACACTGGTAAACAACCACGCCTGATTCACACCGAGCGCGGCCACCATGTCACGGTCTTGGGTTGCCGCGCGAATAAAGGTGCCCCAACGGGTTCGCGTCAGCAGCAGCCATAGCAAACCCAGCAAGACGGGGCCCACCACAATTAAAAACAAATCGTAGGTGGGAAAACTACGCCCTAAAATTTCCACGGCCCCTTTCAAACCCGGAGCCCTTGGGCCGAGTAGCTCTTCAGGGCCCCACAGCCACAACACCGCGTCTTTAAACACCAAGACAAGGGCGAAGGTGGCTAACAATTGAAATAATTCTGGCGCGCGATAAATACGACGCATCAGTGTGAGTTCGACCACGGCTCCGAGCACACCCACCAGCAATGCTGCGCACAACAAGGCCGGCCAAAAGCCAAGTGTGTCAGCAAAACGTGTGACTAGGGTGTAGGCGAGATAAATACCCACCATAAAAAACGAACCGTGAGCAAAGTTCACGATTCGTGTGACACCAAAAATGAGCGACAGTCCGGCTGAAACTAAAAAGAGCGACGAGGCCCCAGCCAGACCGTTGAGCAACTGAACAACAAAACCAGATAAATCCATCAATCGCCCATTCAACAATCAGCGTTTAACGCTTAGCAGGCCAACGCCCATCCACCGCAACCCGCTGGCAGTGTAATGGCTCAATGTTAAGAGCCGCACAGCCAATAGGTAGCGTGTCGCACAATGTATGTCAATCCTTAGCTTATTGCGCAGGTCGCAATTTTTTAACCTCTTCGGCAGAAGGCAAGAATTTCGCGCCATCCAAGAAACGAAAATCAACCATCACGCCTTTGCCGCCCTCGTTCTTGGTGCGGCCAACAAAACTGCCCATCGTAGACTGATGATCTTCGGGTCGGTAGGTGATGGCGCCGAAGGGGGTCATCAGGTTCAGCCCGGTAAACGCAGCGATTAGCTTTTCTGTCTCTGTGCTTTGAGCTTTTTTAATGCCAGCTGCAAGCGACATAATGGCGCTATAGCCCACCACAGAGCCTAGGCGCGGATAGTCTTTGAACTTATTTTGATACGCCTTCAAGAACGCCTCATGCTCTGGCGTCTTGATGCCATACCAAGGGTAACCGGTCACTAACCAGCCATTGGGCGTTTCGTCTTTTAGTGGATCAAGGTACTCAGGCTCACCCGTTAACAAGCTCACCACCTCGCGGCCTTTAAACAGACCACGAGTATTACCTTCGCGGACAAACTTAGACAAGTCTGCACCAAACAACACGTTAAAAATCGCATCAGGTTTGGCATCGGCCAATGCTTGCACGACGCTACCAGCGTCTAGCTTGCCTAAGGGCGGAGCTTGCTCGGCTACAAACTCAACATCGGGTTGCGCAGCCTTGAGCAAGGCTTTGAAACTGGCGACTGCTGATTGCCCGTATTCATAATTGGGATAAACGATCGCCCAACGCTTTTTCTTCATCGCAACAGCGTCTGGCACGAGCATCGCCACCTGCATGTAGGTTGAGGTGCGCAAACGGAACGTATAGCGATTGCCGTTTTGCCAGACGATCTTATCCGTCAAGGGCTCGCTGGCTAAAAAGAAGACTTTCTTTTGCTTGGCAAAGTCAGTCAGCGCCAGACCGATATGCGACAAGAACGACCCAGTCAACACATCCACTTTATCGCGGGACACCAACTCTTCGGCCACCCGCACGGCGTCGCCTGGGTTGGCATTGTCATCACGCGTGATGAGCTCAACTTTTTTACCATTCAAACCGCCGCCCGCATTGATCTGTTCAATCGCGAGTTCCATACCTTTTTTGTAGGGCTCAAGGAAAGCAGGCTGAGCTTTGTAACTATTGATTTCGCCGATTTTAATGACGCCTTGCGCCAGCAAATTCGATGAGGCGGTTAACAGCGCCACTGTGGCGACGCTGAGTTTTGCGAGAGTACTGAGTCGATACTGTTTCACTTTTTTCTCCGGTTTAAAGGTCTGATTCTTTGACTACCAAACACACTTAACGCAAACCATCTTTGCCAATCATTTCATGATGCTGCAAACCGCCCACTCGGGGGTTAGGACGTCCACTATCGGTCACAGCGACACACACCACAATTTCGTTTGCGCGCGGCGCATCGGTCACCCGCGCTTCAATTGCATCAAAATGCGTGCGCACATAGGCCGCATCTTTATGCCCAAGCGGCACATCAATGGCGGTGCCCATCACCCCCATTTTTTTACTGGAAGGTACCAGTGCAGCGCCTTTTTCAACCGCAACACGCAGGGGCGCACCTAATTTGGGATGCAGAATTGCTGCCGCATGTTCAAGCTCACCCGCTTCACCCACAATGGCGGCTTTGCCATAGCTTTGAGCCTCGTTAGGCTTGATGCCGAGCGCTTGTACGCAGCGCTCGCCCAACAAACCACCAAGCTCTTCGCCGATAGCAATCAATTTTTCAAGATCCTGCACATAACGCCCCGCGAAAGGATTTTCAATCACGGCCATCGCCAGAGCCCGACGGGTTGGAGGAGACACCGCCTGACCATTCTCGGTCAACACTTCATCGACTTGCACCACCACCTTGCGAATGTTTGCTTGCATCTTGACCTCAGGTTATGCGTTGAACTCGAGCCGTTTCAGTACTGGCAAACCAGCCCTGACAACTTAAAACACTTGCACAGATTAAACCGTTCTGCTTAAGCGTGCGCGCTTTTTTTAAGCCTGTCTCAAGTGCTTCATGGATTTCGTCTTGACTTAACTCGGGCACGGCCACCGTGACCAACTGTCGACCCAAATCGGCATCGTCTTTTAAGGCGTTGGCGGGCTCGCGCACAATACGCACATCTGAAACATTCACGGCGTTGGCAATCATCGTTGCCGCGGCGTCTGCCTGCGATGCGCTGGCCGCAAACACCGTCACGCTATCGGCGATACCCAAAGAAAAGCTGCGTCCACGCCAACCACTGGTGGCCACACCCGCGATACCCATCCCATACTTCACTTCAAAGACGGCATCGGTCTTCACACCTGCAATCAACTGTTGCTCATCTAAGCGCGCCAAGTCAGCGAATAGCCCTATCGACACCGCGGTGTCTTCAGTGAGATGCAACGCAATATCGCCTCCGTTATTGACCCAGGCGCGCCTGATCCCCGAAACTTGGTAACAGGCATTTAAGTCTTGTGCGACCGAACCGGCGACTGCAGCCATCGGCGTTAAAAACGCATTTGCATCTGAGTCGATCAAACAGGCCTTACACGCTTGCCACATCGACCGGGCAATCGGCCCTTTCAAGGCACCCATGCCGCGCACAGGTTGACGCAGCTCTGCCAACTCATCAACCAGCTCGGGCAGAATTTGCCCAAAGCGTTGCCAGGCAGACTCATGGGCCTGCGCGACGCTTGCCGGATCGCCCTCGGCATAGGCAATGATATCGATCGGCCCATGCTGAAAATGGCGACGTCCGTGCGACAGCTCGTGCGAAGTCGGCCCCATATTCTTTAACCTAACTGTGGCGGCTGACCCAAAGGCCAAGGATTTTGAGTGGGCTGCATCACCCACTTGCGCGCAGTGGGCGCACCATCGGCGTGCCAGGCGCCATCGCGCAGCACTTCGTGAAGCGGTCGCACATACGCCAGATGGCCGCCCAACTTTTTAAAATCTTCTGCGCGCATACTAAATTCGAACGGTGCGACGAGTGCTGGAGTGGGCACAGTCCCGAAGCTGCGATCTGGCATACGTAGCACGTCAACCATCACCGTAATCCCCCCGCCCGGCCAGACATAGGCTGGCGCCCCACCACACGTGACATTGACCAAAGCTTGTTTAATCGCCCGAGTGAGTAACACTGGATTGTCAGTCACGCCAGCACGCAAACTACCGCCCGCGCCACCCAAGAATAGCACCGTGGTCAGTGAGGGCTCGCAGTTCTCGCCGATGCGGTCGATGACCGTCTGCACCGCAGCCGGAATCTCTTGCTGTCTGGGGATTAAATCCTCATCGAGCACGAACCAAGCAGCATGCTCACCCGTGGTCGAGGTCATCAGCAACCGCAACCCTGGCCAGGCACGTTTAGGATCCCACTTTTCAATGATGCTTAAGGGCTCTGCAATATCAGTGCCCCCCCAGCCAGTGCCTGGGTTCGCCACTTGAAAATAGCGACCGGGGGTTGAACGGCGACCCCGAATCGAAATGCCTGACGAGCGCATATTCAAACAACAGCCTGCCTGATGCTCGGTCAAGACGCCCGTGATGTGATCGTCTACCACCACGACTTCGTCGGCTAACTCAAAAAACTGTTGCGCAAAAATACCGATCGCAGCAGAGCCGCAACCGACTCGCATGCGCTGTTCGACCACGCCATTCACAATCGGCGCACACCCAGCCTGAATCACTAGGCTCGCACCACCCTCGATGTTTAACTCTGCGGGCTCTTTATTGCCCAGGGCCTGCATCATCTCCATGGTGACGCGACCCTCTTTTTTGCTGCCGCCAGTTAGGTGGTGCACGCCACCCAAAGAGAGCATTTGCGAGCCGTACTCGGCGGTGGTCACGTGACCCACTACCTCGCCTCGGCACAGCACATTAGCCTGCTCGGGCCCCAAATAACGATCGGTATCAATTTTAATTTTTAAGCTGCAATAACTAAAGATGCCCTCGGTGACAACCGTCACCATATCGACACCATCAATCTGCGAGCCCACGATAAACGGCGCCGGCTTGTAATCTGGATAGGTGGTGGATGACCCCACGCCAGTGATAAAAATATCGTTTGCATGTATCAGGTCGCCTGTCCATTCACCTTCAGACGCGCCAGGCGCAAAGGGTACCAACGCCGGCTCGTTCGCTTTTAAGGCACGGTTCAGCACCAACACTGGATCTACCCGAATGAGCACTCCCTCTTGATTGGCATAGCGATCACAGGCACCGCTGCGGCCCACGCTAATCTGGCACAAGACTGGGCACGCGTTACACTCGATTTTGGCTGAGACCGCCGGGCGCGCTTGCGCGACGGGTGTGCCTCCCTCGGCCGCTGCCGCTAACGCCTGCTCTGAAAGTCCGTCAGTTTTTGTGTGCTCAGTCATGTGGAGTCGGGTGAAAAGCTTATTGCCTTTTATTCGTTGCCTAAATTACACCACGGGGGTTAACATAAATGTAGCATTTGCTACAATTTAGTGTTGCAGTCACTACATTTACTGTTTAATTTAATGCATCCACCGCAAGCTCGCAATGTATTTATTGGGCCTGCCCCCTGACTTAAAAAGATTTTGATACACAAAACAATCATGAGCGCCTTCAACGAAGAAACCGTTTTGTCTGTACACCACTGGACTGACCGCCTGTTTAGCTTCACCACCACCCGAGATCCATCCTTACGCTTTAGTAACGGCCATTTCACGATGATTGGGTTGCGCGTCAACGACAAGCCCTTGCTGCGCGCCTATAGTATTGTCAGCGCCAATTACGAAGAACATCTTGAGTTTTTAAGCATTAAAGTCGAAGACGGGCCTCTGACCTCAAAGCTGCAACATATCAAGGTGGGTGATTCAATCGTGGTCGGGCGCAAACCAACTGGCACGTTGCTCATCGATTATTTGTTGCCTGCCAAACGTTTATATATGTTGTCGTCCGGCACGGGCTTAGCGCCGTTTTTGAGCGTGATCCGCGACCCTGAAACCTACGAAAAATTTGAAGAGGTGATTTTGGTACATTCAGTGCGCGACGTCGCCGAACTCGCTTACCACGATTACCTCACTCAAGACCTACCCAAGCACGAGTTTTTAGGCGACATGGTGAGTAAACAGCTGCGCTATTACCCGACCGTCACGCGCGAACAGTACAAACAGATGGGGCGCATCACGACTCTGATCGAAAACGAAAAACTCTTTAAAGATTTGGGTGTTCCAGCGCTTGATCGTACGCAAGATCGCATTATGATTTGTGGCAGCCCTGGTTTGTTACGTGATTTGAAAACCATGCTAGAGCAACGCGGCTTTAATGAAGGTAATACCACCAAACCAGGCGACTACGTGATCGAAAGGGCCTTTGTCGAACAATGAGCACCCGTATTTCAGCCCCTCTCAAAGCGCCGCGTAAAACCGGGGTACGAGAGCGTGCGGCTGAAACCACGCGCGAAAATATTTTGCGCGCCGCGATCAAAATCTTTGCCAAACGTGGCCTAGATGGTGGCAGCATCGATCAAATCTCTAAGGCGGCCAATTCACACGACCGTATGATTTATTACTACTTCGGCAACAAAGAGGGCCTGTTTGTCGCAGCCCTCGAAGAGATCTATCGACGTTTTAACGATGCCGAAGCTGCACTGAAGCTTGATACTGCCCAACCACTCGTGGCCCTCAAGCAAGTCGTACAGTTCATTTTGCAGTATTACAAAAAAAATCCAGAATTTGTCACACTGCTAAACAGCGAAAATTTGCACGGCGGTAAACATATCGCCAAATCCAGCAAAGCCCGCGAATATTCGTCACCCGCCATTGGGGTCGTGGATCAGGTCTTGGTCTGTGGTGTCGAACAAGGCATGTTTCGAAAAGACCTGTCATCGCGCGATCTGTACATGATGATCGCTGCCCTTGGCTATTTTTACCAATCAAATCGCTTCACGTTGTCTGCCTTTTTAGGCGAAAATCTAGAAGCGCCCGCCACCTTTAAACAGTGGGAAGCCTTTGTGGTTGATGCGGTACAACGCACCGTCGTGCTGTAGCCTTAACAAAGGTGGCCGTCATTAGGCGCAGTTAAAAAGGTGGCCGTCATTAGGCGCAGTTAATATAGCAATCAGCACATTACATCAAGAGCACGAAGCGAGCGATCGAATCTTCGCGAAGATCACAAGTTTAGGTAGAACAATACTCAGTATGTCGCCTCAATTTAACAAATTAATCGATGCAGTCAGGAGAACAACATGGCAGAAGTCGTTGCAAGCGAGAAATCAGGCAAAGTCGTCATCAAAAATATTGGCTTGCTGTTGTCAGGCGATCTAGATCAGCCTATTCTGTCTGCTGATACGATTGTGATCAACGATGGACTGATCGTTGCCGTCGGTAAAGAAAAAGACTGCGATCTCTCTCATGCAAAAACAATCATCGACGCGCACAATACCTGCGTAGCACCCGGCTTGATTGATAGCCATGTACATCCTGTGTTTGGCGACTGGACGCCGCGCCAAAATCAAATCGGCTGGATCGAGTCAACACTCAACGGCGGTGTCACCACCATGATTTCAGCGGGCGAGGTGCACTTACCGGGCCGCCCTAAGGATATCGTCGGGCTCAAAGCACTTGCCATCACCGCTCAACGCGCGTTTGATAATTTTCGCCCAGGTGGCGTCAAAGTCTTAGCGGGCGCACCGGTAATCGAACAGGGCATGGTCGAGCAAGACTTCAAAGAGCTAGCTGAAGCAGGCGTCAAGCTGTTGGGTGAAGTCGGCTTAGGTTCAGTCAAAGCAGGCGAAGAGGCCCAAAAGATGGTGGCGTGGGCACGCAAGTACGGTATCCAAAGCACCATCCATACCGGCGGGCCTTCGATCCCAGGCTCTGGCCTCATCGATAAAGATGTCGTACTTGAAGCCGACGCCGATATCATCGGCCACATTAACGGCGGTCACACGTCGCTTTCTGAAGCCCACGTTTGTGAGCTGTGCGAAAAATCTACACGCGGTATCGAGATCGTACATAACGGTAACGAAAAAATCGCGATTGCTGCGGCACAAGCCGCCATGCAACTCAAATGTCCACACCGCGTGATTCTGGGTACTGACGGGCCCGCGGGCTCTGGCGTGCAGCCTCTCGGTATCTTGCGCATGATCGCACTACTTTCAAGCCTCGGTAACATCCCACCTGAACTCATTTTCTGTTTTGCCACGGGTAACACCGCTCGCATGCGTGACTTAAACTGTGGCTTGATTGAACCAGGCCGCGCAGCCGATTTAGTCTTTATGGATCGCGCGCAACATACCGCCGGGCGTGACCTGCTCGATAGCGTCAAGCTTGGTGACATACCAGGCATTGGCATGGTGATGATTGATGGCTTGGTGCGTTGCGGGCGTAGTCGTAATACGCCCCCTGCAACGATGATTCCTAGCGTCGTGCATCACTGAGGTCGTCACCGGAGCATCACGGCTTAAGACCCTGCGTCAAGAAAGTGGGCTTGACTCGTTGAAATAGCGCGTATGTCACACCCCTAAAGGCGACGAAAATTCTCACGTGCGCTTATCATCACTACGTTATAAGTTCGTAACGTGCAAATCAATAATCTGGATATTTTGTATGACCGAAATTTGGGTAGTGAGACACGGCGAGACGCCATGGAATGTCGTACGTCGCGTGCAAGGCTGGGAAGATATCCCGTTAAACGACAAGGGTATCGCGCAAGCTCAAGCGCTGGGCAAGCATCTTGAAACGCTCAAAGCATCGGGCGACGGCGTTGATGCTATCTACACTAGCGACCTCAAGCGCGCGCACCATACCGCTAGCATTTTGGCTGAAGCTCTTGGCCTGCCCCTCAATGTCGAACCCGGTGTACGCGAGCGCCACTTTGGCGTCTTGCAAGGCTTGATCTACGGCGAGATGGATCAACACGCGCCTGAAGCCGCAAAAGTCTGGCGCAGTCGCGATCCTGATGCTGAACTGCCCGGCGGTGAATCGTTAGGATTTTTTCATCAACGTGTGGTGCAAGCGATTGATGACATCGCAGCAAAACATCTGGGTCAACGCGTGATGGTGGTGAGCCATGGCGGTGCGATGGATATCATCTGGCGTCACGCTACCCAAGTGAGCCTGCGCGTGCCGCGTGAAGCACCGCTGTTGAACGCTAGCCTGAATCGCTTAAGCGTTTCAAAAGACGGTTGGAAACTCATCAACTGGGGCGACGTACGTCACCTAGAGCACGGCGCGAGTGATGACATTACGTCGTCTTAACATTACCTAGTCTTCACACTACGTCGTCTTAATATTGCTGCGCTCAACAAGCGTGTTGGATTCACTCGACAGGAGTGGCGTCCTTTAGCCGCAACTGTAAGAGCGAGACAATCTTGTCTCACACCCTTTGAATTGTACTTTAGCGCATGACAAAAACCTTGGCTGAATGAAAATTTTGCTAAAGGTTCTTCATGACATTCGAACACCTAGGGTGGCTATTCATTAACATTTTGTTACCATTTTGTTTGCCCATACTAGGCCTGTTGCCGTTTAAAATACTACCGCTTCCACTTGGGGTAGAGGTTAGATTAATTGCCCTGGTAAAAGATGGTCAGTGGTGCTGGGCAGCCATTGCCATGGGGGCTTCAGCATTGTTTGAATACTTCAATGCGTCTCGCGAAAACCTTGCGGCCTTTTCTTACAACGGCTCATTGCTTTTTGTGCTTAGCTTAATGATGTTTCTTGCAGTGGGCTTGGCGGCTGGCGGCGCAGTATTCAATACCGAATATCTAAGGCCACCGTACTCTCTCAGAGGCTGGGTCACCCACTACAAAACATTGATTGGCTCGTTCATTGTCAGTGCCTTAACCGCTCTACTGTCTTCCATTTTGCATTTTGTTATTTAAATTTTTTTTGAGGAAACTCTATGTTGAAATACATCACTTACCGGTTCAGTGACGCAGAAA
>CAMCII010000036.1 GCA_945874505.1 Bordetella parapertussis
TGGAATGTGAAAGCGGCATTATCAACGAAACCAATGACCGAAACGATAGTCGAACTCGAAGCTCAGGTTTGATGCGTCATCGCTGTTAAGTGTCGCTGATGTAAAACCCTTGCGAAAGACCGACCTCTGGGGTTTATGGATCGCTTACAAATCGTCATGTGCCTGTACACTCGGGTCATGGGCTTCATACAGAAAACTTTCTTGAGTTTGAGTTTGCTTGCACTGAGTGTCTTCAGCGCAGGGTGTAACCTTTATGCGCAATCTGAGTCAATACAAAAAAAAGTGGTGTATGTTGTACCCGTTAAAGGAGTCATCGACCTGGGGTTGGCACCTTTTGTTCAACGCGTGTTGGATGAGGCACAAAAAAACCAAGCTGCTGCCCTCGTTCTTGATATCAACACATTCGGTGGCCGTGTCGATGCCGCGGTACAAATTCGAGATGCACTACTGAACAGTCCTGTTCGTACGATCGCTTTTATCGATAAGCGGGCCATTTCCGCGGGGGCGCTCATCAGCTTGGCAGCGCAAACAATTGTCATGGCCCCCGGCAGCACGATCGGTGCGGCGACACCTGTCCAATCCGGACCTGCAGGCTCTACAACGGCGCCCACCTCAGAAAAAACAGTTTCTTATGTACGAAAAGAATTTCGTGCAACAGCCGAAAGTCGCAAACGACCACCCCTGATCGCCGAAGCCATGGTCGACAGCGATGTTGTGATTCCGGATATCAGCGAGAAAGGCAAATTACTGACTTTGACGACCGAAGAGGCCCTTACTCTTAAGGTCGCTGATTTTCAAGCTAACTCCCTCGAAGCCTTACTAAAAGAGCTCAATATCCCGCACGCCGAACTGCGTACGTTCACCCCAAACTGGGCAGAGGAAGTTGTCCGATTTTTAACGCACCCGATGGTGAGCTCATTACTCGTCAGTGTTGCGATGCTCGGCATATTTCTTGAGTTGCGCACACCCGGCTTTGGTATCCCTGGCGTCCTTGGCTTATCGAGTCTGTCCCTCTTTATGTGGGGGCATTGGCTCGTTCAACTGGCTGGCTGGGAAGAACTCCTGCTCGCGCTCTTGGGAATTTTCTTATTCGCGCTTGAGTTGTTTGTCATTCCAGGATTTGGGATTGTTGGTATTTTGGGGCTGCTTGCCTTGCTTGGCGCCCTGGTCATGAGTACGCTTGGCGCTGGTAGCCACTCAAGCTTTGTTCTTTGGGCCGTCGTACGTATGGGATTCTCACTTACACTGGCCATTGTCCTCACAGCGCTATTCTTAAAGTTTCTCCCCAAGCTACCGATTGGCCGTAAACTGATTCTAAGCACCGAGCTCGATACGTCGGACGGTTTTTCTTCGGCACCCCTCTCCGACTATCAATGGCTGGGAAGTACCGGGTATGCGCACAGCACGCTTAGGCCCGCAGGCATCGCGGACTTCCAAGGACACCGGGTCGATGTCGTGTCGGACGGTGAATTCATTGACGCGGGTGCGCCTATCCGCGTCTTGCATGTAGACGGTAATCGTATCGTCGTACAAAGGGACCTTGGTCCCCCCACATAAGGATTCAACAATGATTGATTTCGACACTGGCCTCATCGGGTCTCTTGGGCTACTTATTCCTCTGATCGCCGTTATTGTCTTGGTGCTTTATCTGGTGCCACTCCCGCTGTGGATCGCCGCATGGGCATCGGGCGCCTACGTTGGAATATTCACCTTGATTGCCATGCGTCTGCGCCGCGTCCCCCCTGGTACGATCATTAATGCTCGCATTAGCGCAGTCAAAGCCGGTCTTGAAATTTCAGTCAATGATCTTGAGGCGCACTTTCTTGCGGGCGGCAATGTCGTACGCGTTGTCAACGCTATGATTTCTGCCGACAAGGCCAACATCCCCTTACCTTTTAAGCGCGCTGCGGCCATCGACCTCGCGGGCCGAGATGTCTTAGAAGCCGTGCAAATGTCGGTCCTTCCTAAGGTCATTGAAACACCACGTATCGCCGCTGTCGCCAAAGATGGCATTCAATTAATTGTTGTTTCTCGCGTCACGGTGCGCACCAATATCGACCGACTCGTGGGTGGTGCTGGCGAAGAAACCATTATCGCGCGCGTCGGCGAAGGTATGGTCAGCACGATTGGCTCCGCGGTCAACCATAAGAGCGTTTTGGAAAACCCCGACCATATCTCCAAACATATTTTGAGCAAAGGTCTGGATGCCGGTACGGCATACGAGATCCTTTCTATCGATATCGCGGATGTAGATGTCGGTGCCAACATCGGCGCTAAGCTACAAATCGACCAAGCGAATGCCGACAAACAAATCGCTCAAGCTAAGGCAGAAGAGCGACGCGCAATGGCCGTCGCGCTTGAACAAGAGATGCGAGCCAAAGTCGTCGAAGCCGAGGCCGAAGTGCCCCATGCGATGGCGATGGCTTTCCGCGAAGGCCACCTAGGAATCATGGACTATTACCGGATGAAGAACTTGCAGGCGGATACCCAGATGCGGGATACCATTGCAGGTACACCTGATGATCCTACCCCCCCTACTCCAAGGAAGTAAGTCCTCATGTTTGACGCAGAGCTCGCTTCGGTTGTTGCGATTTTCGCAGGTATCGCTGCGTTGATCGCCTATATCAAAGAACGTTCAACACGCAAAATCAAAATCAGTACAAAACCATTCATCCTGAAAAAGATGCCTGGGGGTGTCGACTCACAACCTCAAGGCTCAGACCTTGAGGAGTGGAATTTTCCTCAGCCAACAGCTGACTCAAGGACTCCTTTTCCGAGCGTACCCATACCTGAAGCGCCGCCAACGGTATTCGTCCCGATCGCGGCGACACCTGCCTATGCTTCGCCTCTTTATACGGGGAACAGCTATCAAGAGATTGCTTCACCGCAACCTGAAGCGCCGCAGCGCACACCGAGGGGCACACGAACGGCTCACCCACGGCTCGGAACCCAGGCTCGCCTGCGCGAGGCCATTGTCACGATGACAATTCTTGGGCCTTGCAGAGCGTTGGCTCCATTTCGAGATCGGGAAATAGGATCCAATGACTAAAGACGCAATTATCTATGATTGCCCCCTATGTCGAGTGTTTTGTCGCTTTTCTCAACAGTTAACGAACACGTTTTAGGCTCGTGACGAGTCGCGAGTTACCTGACCAACAGCGCAAACGTCGCCACGTCTGCGGTCGGGTTTTTTCGTGTTCGACGAAGCCGTTTTAGACGTGAGTGACAAACTTTGTGACCAGGTAGCCGTCAAACGTCTCGGTACCACCTTCACTACCGATGCCGCTATCTTTAATTCCGCCAAACGGAGTCTCGGGTAAGGCGCTACCAAAGTGATTGATGTTCACCATGCCCGCCTCAATCGAATTTGATACCTTAGTGGCCGTTTGCAATGAGTTGGTAAACACATAAGACGACAAACCAAAGGGCAGGCTGTTCGCGCGTCTGATGACCTCATCGGTGTCGCTAAAGGGTACAACCGGTGCAATCGGCCCAAAGGGCTCTTCATTCATGAGCAAGGCGTCATCCTGAAGGCCTGTAATCACTGTAGGAGGAAAGAAAAATCCCTTCCCTGCCACGGCATCGCCACCCATCACAATTTGTGCACCACGTTGACGTGCATCTTCAACAAAGCGAGCAATGGCTGGGACACGCCGCTCGTGGGCCAATGGGCCCATCTCAACACCTTCGTCGAGCCCATTACCAACCTTGATTGACTTCAGAACGTCAGTAAACTTTGCCAAGAAATTATCGTAAACCTTTTTGTGGACATAGAATCGGGTGGGGGATACGCACACTTGACCTGCATTGCGAATTTTGAATTTCGCCAACATGGTTGCGGCGCGGTCGATGTCTGCATCTTCAAACACCAACACGGGAGAGTGACCGCCAAGCTCCATGGTGGCGCGCTTCATGTGTGCGCCAGCCAAGCCTGCCAAGAGCTTACCTACTGGGACTGAACCGGTGAACGACACCTTGCGTGAAATCGGGGAGCGAATCAGGTAGTCAGACACTTTCGCGGGCTCACCCCAAACGAGGTTGAGTACACCGGGTGGCAGGCCGGCATCTTGAAACATCTGTGCGATTGCCATGACCGCGCTCGGAGAGTCTTCTGGCCCTTTGAGAATGATGGTGCAACCGGCACCGATTGCTGCGCAGATCTTGCGGATGGCCTGGTTGTAAGGGAAGTTCCAGGGTGTAAATGCTACGCACACGCCGATTGGCTCTTTGAGCACCAATTGCCGCACCTCAGGGCTGCGTGGCAACACCACCCGACCGTAGATACGGCGGCACTCTTCGGCATGCCAATCACAATGGTCGGCGCAGCCAATAATCTCGCCGAGCGCCTCGGCCAAAGGCTTGCCTTGATCGAGGGTCATGTTGCGAGCGATGTCTTTGGCGCGATCACGAGTAAGCTGCCCAACTTTTCGCAGAATGGCTGAACGATCCATCGGCGAGGACGTCTTCCAGCTCGCAAACGCCTTTTCAGCGGCGTGTAACGCAGCATCTAAGTCAGCCTGCGAGGCGTGCGGCAGCTTACCAAGTACCTCTTGGGTGGCTGGGTTAATCACATCTTGCATGGTGCGACCGTCTTCTGAGACGAACTGACCGTTGATATAAAGCGACAGTTTTGGGTACATGTGGGTTCCAATACAACAAAAGTTTTCAAAAACGAGTAAATAGTTAATATGACACAACTTAACCGGACTTGCACAAAAAAAATACCTGATATATACTAGACGACTTTCTTGCCTCTATGCTTCAAAACATGCGGCGCAAGTATGTAGGCAGCGATGTCTAAGCAGTATAAGTAAGTCAGGCAGTAAAGCAGCAGTCCTAGTACAAATTTTTAATTAGCAGATTCAGCCTAGGGTGCCCTGTGGCACCTAACGGGACCAAAACTGATTAATTTGGCTGCAGACCTTCGGGTTCGCAAGCAAGTTGATTAAGTTGGAACAGGAAAAATCATGATCCAAATGCAGACCACGCTCGACGTGGCCGATAACACCGGCGCACGGTCAGTCATGTGCATCAAGGTGCTCGGCGGCTCAAAGCGCCGTTATGCCTCAATCGGTGATGTTATCAAGGTCACTGTAAAAGACGCAGCCCCACGTGGCCGCGTAAAAAAAGGCGAAATTTATAACGCAGTAGTCGTGCGCACAGCGAAAGGCGTTCGTCGTAAAGACGGCTCGCTGATTAAGTTCGGTGGTAACGCTGCTGTGCTGCTCAATGCCAAACTCGAGCCCATTGGCACGCGTATCTTCGGACCCGTCACGCGCGAATTGCGTGGTGAAAAGTTCATGAAGATTGTGTCCCTGGCGCCCGAAGTCCTGTAAGGAGCCACAATGAACAAAATCCGTAAAGGCGACGAAGTCGTCATCTTGACTGGCCGCGACAAAAAGCGTCGTGGTACGGTGATTGATCGTGTTGATGCCGATCACGTGCTGGTTGAGGGTATCAACATGGTTAAAAAACATGTGCGCCCAAATCCAATGCAAGGTACGACTGGTGGCATCATCGAAAAGACGATGCCGATTCATATTTCGAACGTTGCGCTCTTTAACCCCGCCACCGGTAAGGGTGAACGCGTAGGGATTAAAGAAGTCGACGGTCGTAACGTGCGTGTGTTTCGTTCCAGCGGCGAACCCGTTGGCGCGAAAGCATAAGGAGCGATCAAAATGGCTCGTTTTCACGACCTCTACCAGAACACGATCGCGCCAGCATTGCGCGAACAGTTCAAATACGCAAGCCCGATGCAAGTGCCACGTATCACCAAGATCACCTTGAACATGGGTGTGTCAGAAGCTGTTTCTGACAAGAAAGTGATTGAGCATGCGGTGTCTGACTTGACCAAAATTGCAGGCCAAAAGCCAGTGATTACTAAAACCAAAAAGGCAATCGCGGCTTTCAAAATTCGCGAAGACTACCCGATTGGTTGCATGGTGACGCTGCGTGGTCAGCGCATGTACGAATTTCTTGATCGTCTCGTTTCAGTGGCTCTGCCACGCGTGCGTGACTTCCGTGGAATCTCTGGGCGTGCGTTTGACGGTCGTGGCAATTACAACATCGGGGTGAAAGAGCAGATCATTTTCCCCGAAATCGAATACGACAAAATCGACGTGTTGCGTGGGATGAATATCAGCATCACCACCACCGCTAAGACAGACGAAGAAGCCAAGGCGCTGTTGACAGCCTTTAGCTTCCCGTTCCGCAACTAAGGGGCGCAGACGTGGCTAAACTTTCAATGATCAATCGCGATGTCAAGCGCGTGAAAACAGCAGAGAAATTTGCTGCTAAACGTGCGGCTCTCAAAGCCGTCATCGACGATTCATCCAAATCCGACGAAGATCGTTACGAGGCACGGCTGAAATTACAGCAGCTGCCCCGCAATGCAAGCCCCACTCGTCAGCGTAACCGCTGCGCGATTACTGGCCGTTCACGCGGTGTGTTCCGCAAATTCGGCCTTGGCCGTATGAAACTACGCGAATTGGCCATGAAGGGTGAAATCCCCGGCATGACCAAAGCTAGCTGGTAGGAGAATAAAACATGAGCATGAGCGACCCAATCGCCGATATGCTGACTCGCATTCGTAATGCGCAGCAGGTAGATAAACCAACGGTGACCATGCCCTCCTCTAAGCTAAAGGCAGCAATTGCTGCCGTGCTTCAAGACGAAGGTTATGTTGACGGTTTTCAGATTAAAGGTACGGCCCAAAAGCCTGAACTTGAAATCGCCTTGAAATACTACGCTGGTCGTCCGGTGATCGAGCGCATTGAACGCGTCTCGCGTCCTGGCTTGCGTATCTACAAAGGCCACGGCAGCATTCCACAAGTGATGAACGGCTTAGGCGTGGCAATTGTCTCGACTTCCCGTGGCGTCATGACTGACCGCAAAGCTCGCGCCAATGGCGTGGGTGGCGAAGTCTTGTGCTACGTGGCTTAAGGAGAAAACCCCATGTCACGTGTTGCAAAATATCCAGTCGAAATCCCAAAGGGCGTTGAAGCGTCGATCAAGCCAGACCTGATCACGGTGAAGGGTCCTCTGGGCACATTGACACAGACGCTAACCGGTAATGTGGTCATTAATGAAGATGGCGGCAAACTGTCGTTCATCGTTGCGAATGATTCACGTGAAGCCAAAGCAATGTCAGGTACCCTTCGTGCGTTGGTGGCCAATATGGTTATTGGCGTGAGCAAAGGCTTTGAGCGCAAGTTGACCTTGGTGGGTGTGGGCTATCGTGCCGCAGTCCAAGGTGACGCGGTTAAATTACAACTCGGTTTCTCGCATGACGTGATTCATGCGATGCCTGCTGGCGTAAAAGCCGAATGCCCAACACAGACAGAGATCGTCTTAAAGGGCTCGAACAAGCAGGTCGTTGGTCAGGTGGCTGCAGAACTTCGCGCATACCGTCCGCCCGAGCCCTATAAGGGTAAAGGCGTTCGTTATGTTGACGAGCATGTCATCATCAAAGAAACCAAGAAGAAATAATCGCGCAAACAAGGAAACATCATGGACAAAAAAATTTCCCGTTTGCGTCGTGCTGTACCGACGCGCAAGAAAATCGCCGAGTTGCGAGTTAATCGCCTCCAGGTTTTTCGCTCGAATCAGCATATTTACGCAAACATTATTTCGCCTGACGGTGATCGTATTTTGGTTTCGGCCTCAACTGTTGAAGCTGAAGTGCGTCAACAACTCGCAGGTCAAACTGGCTTAGGCGGCAACACCGCCGCAGCCACTTTGATTGGCAAGCGTGTCGCCGAAAAAGCCAAAGCAGCCGGTATTGAACTGGTGGCTTTCGATCGTTCGGGTTTCCGTTACCACGGCCGTGTAAAAGCCTTGGCCGATGCCGCGCGTGAAGCCGGTCTGAAGTTTTAAGCGAGGAACAGTCAAAATGGCTAAAGAGCAACGTAAGAACGGTCCTGAAGAGCGGGATGACGGTCTTCGCGAGAAAATGATTGCGGTCAACCGCGTCAGTAAAGTGGTCAAGGGTGGTCGCACCATGAGCTTTGCGGCCTTGACCGTTGTAGGCGATGGCGATGGCCGCGTCGGAATGGGCAAAGGTAAGGCACGTGAAGTGCCCGTCGCAGTTCAAAAGGCTATGGAACAGGCGCGTCGCGAATTGTTCAAGGTCTCATTGAAAAACGGCACCCTGTTTCATACCGTTGTGGGCAAGCATGGTGCCTCAACCGTACTGATTTCACCCGCAGCAGAAGGCACTGGCGTGATTGCCGGCGGCCCAATGCGTGCGATTTTTGATGTGATGGGTGTGCGTAACGTTGTGGCCAAAAGCCTCGGCTCAAGCAATCCCTACAACATGGTTCGTGCCACACTGAATGGTTTGCGCGCGTCTCTCACCCCGTCGGAAGTTGCTGCTAAACGCGGCAAAACCGTCGAAGAGATTTTGGGGTAAGTCATGGCTGAAAAACAAGTCAAAGTCACCTTGGTGCGTTCTACCATTGGTTGCAAAAAAGACCACCGCGAAACTGTGCGTGGCCTGGGTTTGCGTCGGATCAACAGCACCAAAGTACTCAAAGACACGCCTGAAGTGCGCGGAATGATCAACAAAGTTGATTATCTCGTGACTGCGACAGAAGTCTGAAAGGGATCATGATGTCTATTACACAATTGAATACGCTCAAACCAGCAGAAGGCTCGACACACTACAAGCGTCGTGTCGGTCGTGGCATCGGTTCGGGTTTAGGTAAAACAGCTGGTCGTGGTCACAAAGGCCAAAGCTCGCGTGCTGGTGGTTTTCATAAAGTCGGCTTTGAAGGCGGTCAAATGCCTTTGCAACGCCGCTTGCCAAAGCGTGGCTTTGTCACAATTGACGATCACCTGTACGCTCAAGTTCGCTTGTCAGACTTGCAAGCCTTGCCTGTTGACGAAATCGATGTTCAGGTTTTGAAGCAAGCTGGCGTGGTGGGTACGCAAGTACGCTACGCGAAAGTATTTAAGTCAGGTGAGCTGACACGCAAAATTACCTTAAAAGGTATTGGTGCAACAGCAGGCGCGCGTGCTTCGATCGAAGCCGCCGGTGGCACAGTCGCTTAAGACGGATAAAGAATGGCAACAGCACAACCTCAGGGTAAAGCAGGACCACGTTACGGCGACTTAAAACGCCGTCTCGTGTTCTTGGTTCTCGCCTTGGTGGTATATCGATTAGGCACGCACATCCCGGTGCCCGGTATCAACCCAGACGCGTTGGCAGATCTCTTTCGCCAGAATGAAGGCGGAATTCTCGGTTTGTTCAATATGTTTTCGGGCGGTGCGCTCGAGCGCTTTTCTATCTTCGCCTTAGGGATCATGCCCTACATCTCTGCATCGATCATTATGCAATTGATGTCAGTGGTCGTGCCAACCCTAGAAGCCATAAAAAAGGACGGTGAAGCTGGCCGTCGCAAGATTACGCAGTACACACGGTACGGTACCGTTGGCCTAGCCTTAATTCAAGCGATTGGTATCTCAGTGGCGCTTGAGGCGCAGCCAGGTCTAGTGATCGACCCAGGCATGCTGTTTAGAGTCACAACAATCGTTACCTTAGTGACCGGCACCATGTTTGTCATGTGGTTGGGTGAGCAGATTACCGAGCGCGGTCTGGGCAACGGGATTTCGATTTTGATTTTTGCCGGTATTGTGGCCGGCTTGCCAAGCGCCTTGGCTGGCTTGTTAGACTTAGTACGCACCAATGCGATGTCGGCCTTCTCAGCGTTGTTCATCGTGGCCTTAGTGGTGTTGGTGACAGCTTTTGTTGTGCTGGTTGAACGTGGTCAGCGCAAGATCACTGTGAATTACGCTAAGCGTCAAGTTGGTAATAAGGTGTACGGTGGTCAAACATCGCACTTGCCTTTGAAACTGAACATGGCTGGTGTGATTCCCCCAATTTTTGCGTCTTCGATTATTTTGTTTCCAGCGACGATCGCCAGCTGGTTTTCAAATACAGAGGGCATGCGCTGGTTAGGTGATTTGGCTGCAGCGTTGGCGCCACGTCAGCCGCTCTACATCACGCTGTACGCGACCGCGATTATTTTCTTCTGTTTCTTTTATACGGCCTTAGTGTTTAACAGCCGTGAGACAGCAGATAATTTGAAGAAAAGTGGTGCGTTTGTCCCAGGCATTCGCCCAGGTGAGCAAACAGCACGTTTTATTGACAAGATTTTAATGCGCTTGACCCTAGCCGGCGCACTGTACATCACCGTCGTGTGTTTATTGCCAGAGTTCTTAGTCATGCGTTGGAATGTGCCGTTTTACTTTGGCGGCACCTCATTGCTGATTATTGTTGTAGTTACGATGGATTTCATGGCACAGGTGCAAGCCTACATGATGTCACACCAGTACGATTCACTGCTCAAGAAGTCTAACTTCAAGGGCGCGAATCTACCAATGAGATAAGCGAGAGTAATGTCAAAGGACGACGTCATTCAAATGCAAGGTGAGATTCTAGAGAATCTTCCCAATGCAACGTTTCGTGTCAAGTTAGAAAATGGCCATGTTGTGCTGGGTCATATTTCAGGCAAGATGCGAATGCACTACATCCGGATTTTGCCGGGCGATAAGGTCACAGTGGAACTCACCCCCTATGATTTAACGCGCGCTAGAATCGTTTTCCGCTCTAAATAAGCGGCTGGGTTACGTAAATTAACAGGAAGCAACCATGAAAGTAATGGCATCGGTTAAGCGGATCTGCCGCAACTGCAAAATTATTAAACGTCACGGCGTAGTGCGGGTAATCTGCATTGAGCCGCGTCACAAGCAGCGTCAAGGTTAATACATCAAGGAACAGTCATGGCTCGTATTGCTGGCATTAACATTCCGCCGCATCAGCACGCAGAAATTGGTTTGACCGCCATTTTTGGCATTGGTCGCACGCGTGCTCGCAAAATTTGCGAAGCGGCTGGCGTCCCCTTGTCGAAAAAGGTCAAGGATCTCAACGACGCAGAACTCGAGCGCATCCGTGAACACGTAGGTGTGTTTTCGGTTGAGGGCGATCTGCGTCGCGAAGTGCAGCTCTCGATCAAGCGATTGATCGATCTGGGGACTTATCGTGGCATGCGCCACAAGCGCGGCTTGCCCGTGCGCGGTCAACGCACTCGCACCAACGCTCGCACCCGCAAGGGCCCGCGTCGCGCTGCTGCAAGTTTGAAGAAATAATAAGGATTAGAAGATGGCTAAAGCTTCTGCCGGCGGCGCAGCACGCGTTCGCAAAAAGGTTAAAAAGAATGTGTCGGACGGCATTGCGCACGTTCACGCATCCTTTAACAACACTATCATCACCATCACCGATCGTCAGGGCAATGCTCTGTCGTGGGCGACGTCAGGTGGTGCTGGCTTTAAGGGTTCACGTAAGTCGACGCCGTTTGCAGCGCAGGTTGCTGCAGAGACGGCCGGCAAAGTGGCCATTGAATACGGCATCAAGACGCTTGAAGTTCGTATCAAGGGTCCAGGCCCAGGTCGCGAATCCTCAGTGCGTGCGTTGAATGCGTTGGGCATCAAGATTTCGAGCATTGCCGATATCACGCCCGTACCGCACAACGGCTGCCGTCCACCCAAGCGTCGTCGCATCTAAGGGGAAGCCACATGGCCCGTTACACTGGTCCTAAATGCAAACTCTCGCGCCGCGAGGGTATTGATCTGTTCTTAAAGAGCGCACGTCGCTCGCTAGAGTCTAAGTGCAAGCTTGACTCTAAGCCTGGCCAGCACGGCCGTACTTCGGGCGCGCGTACGTCTGATTACGGTCTACAGCTGCGCGAAAAGCAAAAGCTCAAGCGCATGTATGGCGTGCTTGAAAAACAGTTTCGCAAGTACTTTGCAGAAGCCGAGCGTCGCAAGGGCAATACTGGCGAGCAGTTGATCCAGTTGCTTGAGTCGCGTCTGGATAACGTGGTGTATCGCATGGGCTTTGGCTCAACGCGTGCCGAAGCTCGTCAATTAGTCGCACATCGTGCGATTCAGTTGAATGGCCATACTGCAGATATTCCTTCAATGATCATCAAAGCCGGTGACATTGTTGGGATTCGCGAAAAAGCCAAAGGCCAAGCACGTATCGCCGAGTCATTGGTCTTGGCTACCGGTAACGGCATCCCACAATGGGTTGAAGTCGATACCGTCAAATTAGTGGGTACCTTCAAACAGGCCCCTGACCGCGCTGATGTCGCTCGTGATATCAACGAATCAATGGTCGTTGAGCTGTATTCACGCTAAGCATAGTCAGGGCTTGCGCTTAACTGCCGCAAGCCCGTCTAGCACTCTCTATCCATCAGCCTTATCGGTGTAATGAGCCGAGGGTATTGAAAAGGAATAATAGACATGTCACAGAGTTTTCTCAAGCCCCGTTCGATTGAAGTTGAACCCGTTGGCACGCACCATGCAAAAATCATCATGGAACCCTTTGAGCGTGGCTATGGCCATACCTTAGGCAACGCGTTGCGTCGTATTTTGTTGTCGTCGATGACTGGCTATGCGCCAACCGAGGTACAAATTACAGGCGTGGTTCACGAATACTCAACGATTCCTGGTGTACGTGAAGACGTTGTCGATATTCTGTTGAATTTGAAAGGCGTGGTGTTTAAATTACACAGCCGTGATGAGCTTACCTTAGTCTTGCGCAAGCAAGGCGCAGGCCCAGTGCTCGCGTCTGACATTGAACTGCCACACGATGTTGAAATCGTGAATCCAAATCATGTGATCGCGACGCTCACCGAAAACGGTAAGCTCGAAATGCATGTCAAGGTTGAGAAAGGCCGTGGCTATGTTCCAGGTAACGTGCGTGCACTGATCGACGATCGCGCCCACACCATTGGCCGTATCGTGTTGGATGCATCATTTAGCCCAGTGCGCCGTGTCAGCTACTCTGTTGAAAATGCTCGCGTTGAACAGCGTACCGATCTCGACAAACTCGTGCTTGATGTTGAAACAAACGGCGTGATCAGCCCAGAAGAAGCCGTGCGCCAGTCGGCTCGCATTTTGATGGATCAAATTTCGGTCTTTGCTGCACTTGAAGGTGCTGGCGATTCTTACGAAGTTCCAAACCGTGGTGCTCCGCAAATTGATCCCGTGCTGTTGCGTCCAGTCGATGATCTCGAGCTGACAGTCCGTTCGGCTAACTGCCTGAAAGCAGAGAATATTTATTACATCGGCGACCTGATTCAGCGCTCAGAAAACGAGTTGTTGAAGACGCCTAATTTGGGTCGTAAATCATTGAACGAAATTAAAGAAGTGTTGGCTGCTCGCGGCTTAACGCTTGGCATGAAATTAGACAACTGGCCTCCAATGGGCCTTGAGCGTCCTTAACTCGTGCCTGAGCGCTAGTTGTGTACCAGCTAGCCTGTTGAAGATTAGTAGATTGCTAGTGAATTGTTAGACGAGTAATTGACCCGTAGCAGCAGATACGTGTTCGGTCATTGACCGCCACATTCTGTTTGAGTTGTTTAAGTCGACTCAATAAGTCATTAGCAGTAAAAATTTAAAACCGGCCCGCAGTCGCGCGTGTTGTCAAGCAACAAGCGAGATTGATAGAAGAGCTGAAACCCGCGAGTAGAAATACTCTTAATAGATTCAATAAGGATATCACCATGCGCCACGGCCACGGTCTACGTAAACTAAACCGCACTAGCAGCCACCGTCTTGCGATGTTTCGCAACATGGCAGTTGCTCTACTAACTCACGAAGCGATCAAAACAACTTTGCCAAAGGCAAAAGAGTTGCGCCGCATCGTCGAGCCTCTGATCAATTTAGGCAAAAGCCCAACGCTTGCTAACAAGCGCCTTGCTTTTGCTCGTCTGCGTGACCGCGAAATCGTTTTGAAATTGTTTGCCGAAATCGGCCCACGCTATGCTGCGCGTAATGGTGGCTATACCCGTGTGTTGAAAATGGGCTTCCGCCAAGGCGACAATGCTCCAATGGCGTTTATGGAACTGGTTGACCGTCCACTCGTTGCTGACGAAGTGGATGAAGACTCAGCCGAATAAATACTCGTTTGAATTAAGTAAAAAAGCCTCTTCAACGAGGCTTTTTTGACTTTCAGGTCGACAAAAGAGGGCGTTCACATGCAACCAGACGAAGTCGTACTCGTATTAACAAATACCCCTGATCTTGAGTGTGCAAAGACGATTGCCCGACAACTATTGGCCGAAGGCTTGGCGGCGTGCATTAATATTGGGTCACCCATACTGTCGCTTTACGAGTGGGAGTCAACGATGCACGAGTCTGAAGAAACCCCAGTCATAATCAAAACCACCGCTGCACGGCAAGAGTTGTTAATTGAGCGACTGATTGCCCTGCACCCTTATGAGCTACCAGAGGCCCTGGTATTGCCTACGGTTGGCGGTCACGCGCCCTACCTTGCGTGGGTGCAGCAGCAGACAACAAAGGCCCAAGGGTGAAGCAATTGTTAGCGCGGTTTGCAAAGGCTTCTGCCTCCGTTGCACTGCTTGTCACGGCGTTGGCCTTGTTCGCCGCCTCGCCCGCGCAGGCTGCAGCGGATGGCTTTTTAGACCCTGAGAAGGCCTTTGTCTTGCGGGCAGAAGTCGTTGGCGCCGAAAAAAATACGTTGAGCCTTAAGTTCAAAATCGCCCCCGGTTATTACATGTACCGCGAGCGGTTTGAATTTGTCGCTGAAACGCCGGCACTCAAACTCGGTACTCCAGTTTTTCCGAAGGGACAGGTTAAATACGATCCAACGTTTAACAAAGAGATGGAGCTGTACTTTAAAGATATTGAGATCCTTCTCCCGCTGACAGCCGGTCCTCAAGCGTCGACAAGTGCATCAGAGCAAGCACTAAAAATAAAACTCATCGGGCAAGGCTGTGCGAGTGCGGGGCTGTGTTATCCCCCCATGGATTTTTTTGTGACTCTGAGCACGCTGGCAAATTCCCCCGGTTACAAGCTCATTGCTCCAGCCCCCCAAAGCCTGTTTCAGCGCCTGCTTGACGGGCAATGGCGCGAACTGGTGTTCGCTGAAAATGATTTGACCTTAGCCGAGCTCTTGAACTCAACGCGGTTATTTGAAATTGTGTTGCTATTTTTTGTCTTAGGGCTTCTGTTGGCCTTGACGCCCTGCGTACTTCCAATGGTGCCGATCTTGTCTGTGTTGCTCGTTGGTGAGCAACACCATGTGTCGCGTGCGCGCGGCACGTTGCTGGCTGTTGCCTATGTGAGCGGCATGTCTGTCGTCTATACGGCGCTTGGAGTCGCGGCGGGGTTAAGCGGCGCGGGTTTGGCGGCGTGGTTACAGACGCCTTGGGTCCTGGCGTTATTTGCGTTGCTACTGGCAACCTTGGCGCTATCCATGTTTGACGTGTTTACATTTCAAATGCCGTCAAGTATTCAAACAAAGCTGAGCGTTAAAAACAATTCTATTTTGGGCGGACGCCTTGGGGCTGCCGCCTTAATGGGCGCCTTGTCTGCGTTAATCGTAGGCCCCTGTGTCGCAGCACCCTTGGCAGGTGCCCTACTCTACATCTCGCAAACAGGTGATGTGTTGTTGGGCGGCTCAGCACTGTTTGCGATGGCCTGGGGGATGGGTGTGCCCTTGTTGATCATGGGTGCGTCAGCCGGAAAACTCATGCCACGTACGGGCACTTGGATGGAAGGTGTCAAACAGTTTTTTGGCGTGTTGTTGTTTGCGACCGCTTGGTGGATGGTGACGCCGCTGTTGCCGACGTGGTTACAGATTCTTGGCTGGGCAATTTTGGTGTTGTTTTCAGCAGTGTTGTTACGTACCTTTGAGGCGCTTGGCCCCGAGGCAGGCTTTAGCGGCTTACTGCGTAAAACACTTGGGTTGCTGCTGACCTTACTGTGTTTGATTTGGTTGTTGGGGATTGCAAGCGGTGGCCGTTCGTTGCTGCAGCCCTTGTCTCATCTTGCCCGCAACAATGCAGTGGTCAGCCCAGTCGCTGTGGTGACGGCTGAAAAAAATACGGGTGCATCAGGGATCTCTGCGATCGGTGACAAGAATGGAGGTGGCTCAGGCGCCCCCACGACGGTTGCAAATAACGCTAGCAGGTCAGGCGGGGTAACGCCCGCGGGATCGTCAAAAAATATC
>CAMCII010000037.1 GCA_945874505.1 Bordetella parapertussis
ATTGCAATGGTCATACTTCGGTAACCCGAAATAGTAGCACCGCGCGTGCATTGAGGAAAACCCGAGTCATTTTGGTACTAAACAAGTGCACCTTTTGCTCAAGGATTGCGCAGTTGGTCAAATATTTTGCAACCACCGCAGTACTTAGCAGTGATTTTATGCAATTTCGCTCGATCACCGAGTCAATACCCTACTCGCTTCATCATTATCGTATTGGCTAATCTTTTACTTAATCTGCTTTACCTATCTTGTTGTCACTCAACTGAATCAGCTAACATTTAACTCGACTGAATCAGCTAATACTTACTTAGCTATGGATGTTTCACTCTTTGGCGTCAAAAAAATTGCGCCAAGACCGCATTCGGCGTTATGTTTAGCCTATTCCTACAACTTCACCAAGAGGCTTGGCCATGATGACACTGAACCAATCCCACTCACCGATCCGTAGCAAGCAACCGACACCGGCGACCTGGCTACTCGGCGTTACCTTTGCACTCATGAGCGCGACCGGCTTCGCCCAAGCGCCAGCTGCGCAACCGTTGGCCAAGCAAGGCTCTTGCCCCAGCGGCTATCACAGCAGTGGCAATTACTGCACCCCTTCGTCATCGAGCGCACGCGCGGCCCTGCCTCATGTCGGCTCATGCCCCTCGGGGTATCACACGAGCGGCGGCTATTGCCTAGCGAGCAGCAACTCATCAAAAGCAGCAATCGTAAAAAGCGGCAGCTGCCCATCCGGGTATCACACCAGCGGTGCCTATTGTTTACGCAATTGACCCGGATGCCTTGCACGAAGCGGGCTGATTGCGGACTTAGCACAGGCCTACGACTTGCCCAACCGACGCGCGAGGTGCTGCTGCACTTGGCTAGCTGACTCATGATTCACTAAGTGGTCGGGTAATTGGCCACCTAGGATTTGTCGGGCTTGCCGTGCGACTGAACTGCCCATCGCCCTTAAGCTGTCGTCAGTGACGCCTGCCATGTGAGGCGAAAGCAGCACATTTTCCATCCCGTACAGGGGCGATTCAATCGGTAGGGGTTGCTGAGTAAACACATCAAGCGCCGCGCCCGCAAGGCGCTTTTCAGCTAACGCCTCAACTAGGGCCTGTTGGTCTACAACCGCGCCGCGCGCCACGTTGATTAAGTAAGCCGAGGCTTTCATTTTGCCCAGCAAGACGCGGCTAATGAGCCCCTTGGTTGAGTCGTTCAACGGGCACGCCAACACCACAAAATCCGCTTGCGCCAACACCTGCTCAAGCGACGTCACCTCAATAAAGTCGAGCGACGCACGGGCACTGGGTCGATAGCCGCAGACACTCATCCCAAAACCAAAATGACACATTTTTGCAACAGCTTGGCCAATCGCGCCCAAGCCCACCAACCCGACTTTTTTACCGGCTAACTCTATGCCTTGGTCTGCTAGGGTTCGGGCGCTTGCCCAACCGCTTGCCCGCATGCGTTGATTGGCCGCAGCGCTGCGATGGGCAAGTGACAACATTTGGCCGACCGCGAACTCGGCCACTGTTACGGCGTTGGTGCCAGGCGCATTGGCAACCGCGATGCCACGCTCAGTGGCCTCAGGAATAGGGATCATGTCAACCCCAGCGCCGTGGCGAATGACGCCTAGCAAGTTAGGGGCCTGTTCATATAAGGCAATGGGGATGGGCGTGCGCACCACCACAATCGAAGCTTCGCGTGCGCCTGCAATCAGGTCTTCATCACGAGTGGACGCCGCCACGGATACCCGAGCGAAGGTTTCCATTTCGGCATGCACCAGTGGGTGAATCGGATTCGTTAAAAAAATCAGTTTTGAAGTCATGGATTTTGAGCTTAAAGGAGTATATTTATTCTAGCGAAACAACAGCACACAGGGCAATCAGCGCTCAGGGTAATGAAAATAACGAGAGAGACACAAGCATGACCATAACATTTAAAAAGCTTCATCCAACGTTCATGGCAGAGGTCAGTGCGCTTGATTTGCGCCTGGTACGCGACGAAGTAAGCCTTGAGCGCCTGCGCGAGGGGATGACTGAATTTGGTGTCTTGGTCTTCAAGGGTCAGCAATTTTCTAATCAAGACCAACTTGACTTTGCGCAACGCCTCGATGGCGTGCTGCATGCCAAAACGTCTTCGTCGGTATTAGTCAAAAATCGCTTTGGCAACGAAGCGCTGACAGACATCTCAAACGTTGGCCAAGATGGGGACATCTTAGCCGCCGAGGACCGTCGCCGTGTGAACGGCATCAGTAATCGCATCTGGCACACCGATGCCTCATTTGAAGACCCCGCAGGGCGTTACTCAATGCTCTATGCACGCAATATCCCTCCGGTGCGTGCCGACACCGAGTTTGCCGACATGCGTGCGGCTTACGAAGCGCTTGACGACGCGACCAAGGCTGCGATTGCCGATCTGCGCGTACATCATTCAATTGCGTATTCGCGCCACACGATGGGCTTTGATTTTTCGCCAGAAGAAAAAGCCAAGTTACTGGGGGCGACGCACCCTTTGGTGCGTGTGATTGAAGGCTCACCTCGCAAGTCGCTCTATCTTGCCTCGCACGCCGAGCGCGTCATCGGGTGGCAGGTTCCCGAAGGTCGTTTGCTGCTGCGCGACTTGATTGAGCATGCGACGCGCCCTCAGTTTTTAAGCCACCATGAATGGGCGCTGGGCGATTTAGTCATTTGGGATAACCGGACCACCATGCATCGCGCACGTCCGTTTGACGACAAAACATACAAACGCGAACTCACCCGCGTCACCACGTTAGATTTGCCGCGCAAAGCGGTTACTGCGCAAGCGGCTTAAACGCAGACTCGCAGTTTAAAGCTGCTATCGCCGTAGCGCTTTGATTTAGACTCGCCGCACCGATAGGGAGTCAGATTGGCGGCATAGTCAGGCTCGAAACGCTCTGCGACTTTCCGACATACAGCCGCGGTATGCGCTAGGTACCAACCTTAAAGCTAGCCTGCATTTTGCGCAGCATGGCGATCACGCTTTGCGCCACGATCCGGCCCGTTTTGGGGTTTTCAGAAGGAATGTTTTCCATGGTCATGGTGAACTTCGCCGAGTCTGAATCGACCACAATGCTGTGAGTATTGCGCACAACCGTTGGATCGGCCCAAATTTCGAGCAAAGTATTTTCAGGCCCCACGCCGGCCAACGCCAACGCCACCACCACATTTAAGTTGGCTGGAAACCCTTTGGCTGCGGCACGCGCATTACCTTCGAACACTTTTTTGGGTTCAGTCAAACCTTCAACGCTAATGTTGTTCTCGATCAAGTGCGGGGCACCCGACAGACCGTTAGGCGGCTTGCGCGTGACCATCCGGACCGTATGAATCTTGCCCTCGGCCGCTGCAATCATGGCGTCTAAGCCAATTAATGCACCAGTCGGTACGTGGATGATGCCACCCTCTTGCTGCGCCATGTCAATCAGGTTCTGATTAAACAACAACGCCCCAACCGACAACACAATCGCTTGTTTTTTTGCCTTTAAAAAGGGGGCCACAATTTCGGGTAACAGAGCTGCCGGCGCGCACTCGATTACCAAGTCGGCGACGGGCTCGAGTTCGGCTAGCGTCAGCACCTTGATCGGCGCCCCCAAACTTGTAACGAACTCTTGCGCCTTGCCGTGGTGCTTAGCCGAGACCGCAGTCAGTACAACACCTGGTACTGCGCCTTTCGCTAAAGCTGTAGCAATGGATTTTCCGATCGCACCCAAGCCTGCGATGGCAATACGTAGCGGTTGTTTGTTGGTAGTGTTAGTCATGAGTGTGCTCAGTCAATTTTCATGTTGGCGGTTTTTACGATATCGGCATCATCACGCGCTCGGGCATTATCCACCAAAGCCGCCCGGCAGGTGAAACGTCCAGAACGTCGCGTTCAGGACACCGTAGCAGCCGGCACTCACAGCCAAAGCCCCGGCACCTAGCAAGAGCGCCTGCCTCTCAGTTTGCGGTGGGTATTTACGCAGAACCACTCGCCCGCCTAGCGCCGCAAGCGCAACGCCATACAAGAGGCTCGCGACGCTAACCAAATCAGCATTCTCAGTCGCAAAACCCAGCATAAACAATGCCGTGCCAACAATAAAGCAAGGCAGACCAACAATAAACCCTAAGGCTAAAAACAACGCAACCCCGTCAAAATCGACGTTTGAAGGGGTATTTTTCTCATTTTTAGGCACTTTTTAGTCCTGTGGCTTAGCACTGATCGATTACAAATTGTGTTTCTGCCTGAGCGAGTCGGGCTGCCTGCCGGGTCACTCAAACCGAATACCTGCCTTTTGAATCAAACTAAGACTTTGCGTGTCCGGCAACCCGTTGCATCAGTTGCCCGACGTCTACTGCACGTTCCATTGACCAGACCGCCTCGATTAACGGTTCTGGATCGCAACCCGAGCCACCGTACTCGCACAAGGTGCGCACTTTGTTTTCAATGTCCTGATCCGAAAGCGGCTTGGCCCGAGCCCCGCGTGCGATGTCGATGGAAACTTCAAGTATCCGGCCGCGCTGCAAATGCAATCTGACCGTCGCCGCCTCGACGGCAAACGACGCATCGTCAAAGAAAGAGATTTTTTGACCCAAAGTGCGCAAGGTCGTGTCTGCAACAGCCTGATCGCTGAACTCGGCTAAACCCGCCTTGCCTCGCGTTAAGGCTACGGCAACGGCATGTTGTGCACTGACCTGCGACTCTCTGCCCGTCGCCACATTGGGGCGGTCGGTACGTTGTCGCAACAGGGGGTGGCCAATCAATTCGATCCGTTCAATTGCACCTAAGCCTTGTTGCAACAGCTCAGGATGCGTCGACAAGCCCAAACATGCCTCAAGCACTGGATTCAAGACCACCCCGCATGGAAACGGCTTATAGGTGTTGTTGAGAATTTCCCAACGCTCACCTAGCCCAGCGACGATACTCTGGCAATCGGGTGCATCAGCAGTCACATTTAAAAAACCGCGCACGCCTTCAAGTGGGTGAGCAGGCCCATCAAAATCTTGTTGCGCCAACAGCGCAGACAGCATGCCGTTACGTGCGGCATTACCCATACTCACGCTTTTGGACATGGTGCCAAGCGTCTCGACTAAGCCCGAGGCTTGGGCAGAGGCCGACCCCAACGCCCAAACCAGTTGTCGCGCACTCAAGCCAAGCAACTTACCGGTCGCCAATGCAGAACCAAAGACGCCGCAGGTCGAGGTGATATGCCAGCCGCGAGCATAATGCCCTGGCGAGACCGCGTTGCCGATTCGACACTCAGCCTCGACACCCAAAATAAAACTCATCAGTAAATCGATGCCACTCGTACGTTGCGTTTCAGACCAGGCAAACACAGCGGGTGCCACAGGCGCTGTTGGATGAATGATCGTTGGAATATGCGTGTCGTCAAAATCAAATACGTTCGCAGCCATGGTATTCAGTGCGGCCGCCGTCAGCATGTCGAGCCGCTGTCCGCGTCCGATCACCGTGGCCTGCTGACCAACTGAAAAGCGCCCATAAACCTGGGCGGCACGCTCAATCGTTGGGTCAAAACAAGCTGATAAGGCTGTTGAAAAATAATTCAATAACGAGCGCTTCGCCTCGTGTCGTACTACCTCTGAAATATCGCTCCAGCGACAATTTTGAATAAATTGTGCCAAAGGAAGCGACACGTCTACGGCAGAGGAGTTAGCTGTGTTTGTCATTAAAAGTTTGAATCGAAAATAGGTATTACAAAGAGGATCAGTGTGGAAGCTCTTGGGGTCGATCCTCCTCAGCGCACAACCTGCATGCCCACTTTAGCAGAAACCACCAACTGCCGACCGCACACCACCTCGTCAGACAACGCCTGACGCCAAAGCTGCGCAACGAACTGACCGCTGTTCATACTCTTTGTTCGTCACTTTGCTGCGACTCATTGAATCGTAAAACTGGTGACGTTGAACGGCGTTTTCGTGCGACAGCGATCAGGGCTGCAGACCATATCGCTGACATTGATGACTCCCTCATAGCTAGATTTTTTTCCATCTAAAGACACCACGACTGTGAACGGAATCGGTCGACGATTTTGTATCAATTCATTCGCGCTAAAAAGCGCCACTCTGACCTCATAGCGGCCGCTTGGCGGTTTTTGATTCCAGGAGATGTTTTCAATTGGATCGTCACGATGGGAGCAACCCGACATCGCTTCGCAAATATTGGCATCAATATCGAGACTACCGCCGCTGGGCGATTGCCTGACCCCGTCATCATACGTACTGATTTTGACACCACTGGGTTCGATCACAAGCAAATCTAAATCAGCGCGATCGGTCCAAGCCAAGGAGATATTGACGAATTTTCCTTGTGTAACTGCACTACGTTCTAATCGTTTATCAATTTCATCCGAACTCACCGTCGCCGGCGGTGCAGGAATATTGAGAGGTAAGGGTGTAGGTGCGGGTGTACGTATCGGTGCGGGTGCGGCTGTGATCGTAGGCGCCGGGGCGGGCGTCACACGGGCCGTTGGCGGAAAACACGTAGCAGCTTTATCGCCGATTTTGTCCCATAACTGAGCAATGCGCACACGCAAGCCGTTTTCAACCTCGAACGTTGGACCCGGCGAAATAACGGCCAGCCACTGTTTATGAAACAATCCCACCACCAACAATAAGGTGAGTAAGGCAAGCACGAGCCAACGCCACCAATTGCCCGACCCAGTCGCTACCGCCGCTGAAGCCAGCGCCGCATTCTCAGATGCAATCACTTTGGCGCCAGGTGCAAACGCCTTTGAAAATTGCGCGTCTAAGTCAAACACGCCGCCCTTATCGCCATAGGGCACACAACCCCACTGAGCAATCACCAGTTGTTCGCCCACCATAAAAATAGAAGCCAACGCGTCGGGGGTCGATAACATCGCTAACAACGCCTGCGCACCATAGGCTGACGAGGTGGTTGCGCTCGATCCAACTTTTTCTGCAATCGCCCTCACCTGCAGACATTTTTTATTAATTTGGGAGGACACCTGTAGCTTCTCATCGGGCGTCAGCTCGTGAAAACTGCGAATGGGACCTTCAAGTTTTGTGACCCATGCCACCTCACCTCGCATGGCATTGACAACCGGTTCAGCAAAAAAACCCGGCAGGCTTCGATCGCTCGGGTCGCGTTGCAGCAAACTCACAAGTTGCTGGTAGTAACTAAAAATGGGCTGACCATTGATCCCTTTGACATCGATCAATGTGCGCTTGGTAATAAGTGGAAGAGTTTGCATAATCAGTTGGCTCTGTAATTTTGTCTTGAAGCAAGCTCAGTTCTTAGACTCTGACGTGCAGACACTCGACATCTTGGTGTAACGTTGACCGTTTTGGTCTAAAAAACCACGTAACGAAGTCGCAGACAGGGCATACAACGAACGGTCAGTGAATTCATCTTCGCGTGCGCCAATAAAGGTATTGACACCCACTACGTTGCCGCAACGATTCACTAAAGGCCCGCCCGAGCTTCCCGTCGACATCTTGGCGGTATGTAACACCAACACTAAATTATTGGACTGCCGTTGCAAAACACTGACCTCGCCTTGCGAGAACACAGTGGCAGGCGTCACAATATTGGTATCGCCTCGAATATCAGACCCAGGATAGCCAGCGGCAACGACCGTCTGTAGCACTTGGGGTTCAGTGGCGATCGCAAGCTGACGTACGCCCGACGGGACTTGCTCGACTTTGAGCAAGGCAAAGTCTGGATTGGCGATTTCAGAGTCTTTGGTGACAGCCACCAGCTTAGCGGGCAAGGGCTCAACTCCTAGCAAAGTGCTGGTAATTGCAAAAATCTTTCCGGCTTCGATGACGTGACGATTTGTCACGAGCACGTTCGTATCAATAAAAAATCCACTGCCGTGCCCGAGAAATTTCATCTTGGAGTCAAACACCAACACACGGATCGTTGCAGCATCAAGCAAGGCCACCAGTTTGTCTTGAGCAAGCACTGCGGCACTTGGTTCAGTTGGAACAGTGACGGCCGGTGCTGGGGGGACCTGCCCCGGATTCGCTCCAGCGACTGGCGTTGGTGTATTCGCGGTAGCACTTGGCGTTGAGGGATTGACTGCACCCGGCCGTTGGCCGAGCGCTTGCGGTGGCACATTAGATGGCGCGCTTTGCTCACGCCGCACCAACGGACCAATTTCACCACGCCTAAACGACTGCAATTCGGGGCTCTCGCAGCTGCTGTCCAGTATCAGCTGTAGCCGTTGACTTTCTGTTTGCAGTCCGGCCACAATTTCACGGTTTATCTGAGCAGGTGCCAGTAACACCATTGGCCGATTCATCCACCAAAAATAGACGAACAGGTTCAAGACAACCAAGATTGCAGCCGCAATCAAAAATCCGCGTTGGGTGAGCCGCATACCAATATCCAAAAAAATAAACGATTTAACGACGAGCGCAGACAATAACTTCAGTTAAGGCAAAGCATACTCAATTTTAGGCGGTTGGCTCAGTGTTTGTGCTCTCTAACTGGCCAAGACTTTCATCTCAGCGTAAAGATCAGCCTTGCCTTCAAACCCAATACCCACTAATTCTGGCAACGTCACAATGCTGTTTTCTACCTTGACGCCATCCGGAAACCCGCCATAGGGTTGAAAGAGGTCGGGATAGCTTTCGTTGCCGCCAAGACCCAAACCCGCAGCAATCGCAAGCGACATCTGGTGACCGCCGTGCGGCACACAGCGCTTGGGCGACCAGTCATACTCTTTGAGCATCTCAAGGGTTCGTAAATATTCAACCAAGCCATAACTGAGGGCGCAATCAAATTGCAACCAGTCTCGATCGCGCCGCATGCCGCCATAACGAATCAAATTACGGGCATCTTGCATGGAAAACAGGTTCTCGCCCGTAGCCATCGGTTTGTCATAATGATTGGCTAGCTCTGCCTGCAACGCAAAGTCAAGTGGATCACCGGCCTCTTCGTACCAAAATAAATCGTACTGTGCCAAGGCCTTGCCGTACTCAATCGCAGTCTTCAGATCAAAGCGACCGTTCGCATCAACGGCCAGTCTCTGCCCCGGGCCAAGCAACTTCAATACCGCCTCAATCCGCCTGCAGTCCTCGGTCAACGAGCCCCCACCAATTTTTTTCTTCACGACCGAGTATCCGCGATCAAGATAGCTTTGCATCTCGCGTGTGAGGCCTTCAAGCCCCTGTCCAGGCCAGTAATAGCCACCGGCTGCATAGACAAACACCTCGCGCTTGGGCTTGCCATCGCCATAGCGTTCGGCCAACAACTGATACAGCGGCAAGCCTTCAATTTTGGCGACTGCGTCCCAAACAGCCATGTCAATCGTGCCAACCGCCACCGAGCGCTCGCCATGACCGCCAGGCTTTTCGTTATTCATCATGGTCGCCCAGACCTTATGCGGACACAAAATACCTTTCGCATCTAGCAAAGAGTCGGGCTTAGTTTCAAGCACACGAGGAATAAACCGCTCGCGCATCAACGCCCCTTGACCGTAGCGCCCGTTCGAGTTGAAGCCGTAGCCAATCACGGGTTTACCGTCACGGATCACATCTGTGACCACGGCAACCAAGCTCAACGTCATTTTTGAAAAATCAATATAAGCGTTTCGGATATTGGACTGAATGGGACGGGTGGATTCGCGGATTTCGATAATTTTCATGAGTCAGGCTCTAGGGCGATGAAGTCAAAAGGCGTTTGTTATTGAATGAGGCAATACATTGTTCTGGGAGCAGGCGATACGATACACTCAGAACGAACCATGGTAACCAAAGTGCCGCCTCTTGACTGATAAAAAAGAAGACTGATGACAATCAATCAACAACACCCCAAGCCCCATCTCATCAAAATGCACGATCTCGATAACGTCGCGATTGTTGGCAACGACGGCGGGCTTCCCGCTGGTACGATCTTGCCCTCTGGCTTGGTGTTAGTCAACAAAGTCCCGCAAGCGCATAAGGTGGCGCTCATCGATTTCGCACTAGAGGCGCCGGTGATTCGTTACGGGCTCACCATCGGGTACGCCTTAAAGCCAATCCCTGCGGGCAGCTGGGTACATGAACGCCTCTTACGCATGCCTGAGGCACGCAATTTTGAGAATCTACCCATCGCCACAGTCAAACCAGCTTCGATCGAGCCTCTTGAAGGCTATACCTTTGAAGGTTACCGTAACGCTGACGGCTCGGTTGGCACGCGTAACATTCTGGCAATCACCACCACCGTCCAATGCGTGGCCGGCGTGGTCGAATATGCGGTTCAACGCATTAAAGCTGAGTTGCTACCAAAATACCCAAACGTCGACGACGTGGTGGGCCTTGAGCACACCTACGGTTGTGGCGTGGCGATTGACGCCGCCGAAGCGATCATTCCTATTCGTACGATTCGAAATATCAGTTTGAATCCAAATTTTGGGGGCGAGGTGATGGTAGTGAGCCTGGGCTGTGAAAAATTGCAGCCTGATCGACTCATGCCACCCGGCAGCTTCCCTATTAAAGACGAGCGCTCGATCGGTGTCGACACCGTCTGCCTGCAAGACGCTGAACATGTCGGCTTTATGTCAATGATTCAAGCCATCATGACCGAGGCCACCGTGCATTTGATCCGCCTAAATCAACGCACCCGCCAAACGGTACCAGCAAGTGAGCTGATTGTTGGTATGCAATGCGGCGGCAGCGATGCACTGAGTGGCGTCACAGCCAACCCCGCTTTAGGCGTTGCGGCAGATTTATTAGTACGCACCGGTGCGACCGTGATGTTTAGCGAGAACACCGAAGTTCGTGACGGTGTGGATCAACTCACGTCACGGGCAATCAACGCCAGTGTCGCGCAAGATATTGTGACTCAGCTCGCTTGGTACGATGGCTATCTGGCCCGGGCCAACGTTGACCGCAGCGCCAATACGACGCCAGGCAACAAAGCGGGTGGCTTATCTAATATTGTAGAAAAAGCCATGGGTTCGATCATCAAGAGCGGCAGCTCAGCCATTTCAAGCTGTTTGCCGCCAGGTGAAAAACTGGCCCGTGACCAACGTGGGCTAGTATACGCCGCCACCCCAGCAAGTGATTTCATTTGCGGCACCTTGCAACTCGCTGCAGGCATGAATCTTCATATCTTTACAACGGGTCGAGGTACACCTTACGGCTTGGCAGAGTGCCCAGTGATCAAGGTCGCGACGCGCACGGATTTGGCACGTCGTTGGCATGACATCATGGATGTCAACGCGGGGCGCGTCGCCGATGGCGAGCTTTCAATCGAAGAACTGGGCTGGGAGATCTTTCGTTTAATGCTTGATGTCGCCAGCGGTCGTAAGACTTGGGCTGAGCATTGGAAAATCGCGAACGCTCTGGTGCTGTTTAATCCTGCACCTGTAACCTGAACCTCGCACGAGTAGGTGGTTGGTGGATCACCACTCCACCGACAACGAACATTTCATGATTGACATTGACAGTGTCGATGATTTGGCGGCGTTCAACACTCGAACCGGTTTCAGACTCAAGCGACTAGGTGATCGTTGAGCAAAGTTCCGTAACCTGGCACCGCGGCATGGCCACCTAAAATATTCAACATCGCCCAAAGCGCACAGCTATTGGTGCTCAGAACAGGTTTGCCTGTGTCGCGTTCAAGCGCTTCGATGATATCCATCGTCATCCAGTTGCCACAAGCCAAGAAGATTGCATCTGCTTCGGGTCGGTCGGCCTGTCGCCCTAAGTCGTACGCTGTTTGCGCACCCAGATCGCCCACTTCGATGTTGCTGACGATTCCCATCGCGGCTTGGTACAGCACTTGTACGCCGCTCTCCTCAATAAAGTTGGCGACAGTTTGGTTGGTACTCGCACTCCAGGGAGCCGCCAGAACTATTTTTTTGATGTTAAGCACGTTAAACGCCTGCAGCATCGCAGTCGCTGCAGTCGTGGCAGGTTTGCCGCAGGCTTTTTCGATACGCTGACAAATTTCTTGATCGTAGCCTTTACCCATTCGCGTTGAAGGCGCGGTGGCAGACAGCACGACGGCATCTACACGGGCGTCATTGAGTTTGCGTGTTTCAGTTTCAAGCTCGGCTACGATTTTGATGGTCGACTCAGGGTCGATCTGACTCAGAGTCAAACGTGCACAGTGCAGCGACACCGAAGCCGGTAAGACTTGTATGAACTCTGGCTCTTGGGTCGTGTTTGATGACGGCAGCAACAAGCCAAAGCGTTGGGTTTTTTTGATGGTTGTCATACTGATCTCTGCAAGTCGGTTCTAGCGTTGTACAGAGTTGGCGGCACCTCAGTCAAGAGGCGCCACGCTCACTAGGCCGTGTCGTCTGAACCACCGAAATCATCGCCCGAATCAGCAATGTCGTAACCTCCGGATAACTCTGGCGAATCGTAGGCCGATGTCGCCGTCGGATCGTTGGCATAATAATTATTGACCACGGAGTTATTTTCGGTATGGCCGGCCGGTTGCTGATGCTCGTTCTTGTTACCCGCACCCAAGCCACCGCCAGAGTTGTGATTACCCATCAAGCTTTGAATGCCTGAATATAAAAACGAACCGGCAACTACCCCGGCTGCGGTCGTGGCAACTGTGCCCATCAGGCTTGAGCCCCAAGGTGTTGTGGCTGCGGCCGGAGCTGCAACTGGCGCAGCCGCTGCGCTGGCAACTGGGGCGCCAGCCGCTGCAGGCTTGGCCATGGCGGGTGCAGCACTTGGCCCTGGAGCCGCAGCCGAGACTGAGTTCAGGCCTGCGGAGGGCGCCGAGGGACCGCGGCCCCAGGCGTGTACGTCGTTCAAGAAACTCGCCTGTACGACCGGCTTTTGACGTTCAAGTTGAGCTTGTAATTCAGCGACTTTTGCTTGCGATTGCTGCAACACAAAATCCAACTGCATTGCCCGCTGAACCAGCAGATAACCTGCATTGGGTTGCTTTGCCAGAGCCTGTGCAATCAAGGTATCGGCTTCTGGTTCTTTCGTGCCAACTTGAGCTTGTGTTAGTTGCGCGAGAAACGCATTCAACATGTCACGTTCTTGGGGATTCATGTGCAAACCTCGTCAAAGCAGTTACTGGTATCAATCTGACCGAGTATAGGGGTAGAGGTTCACTTTAAACCGCCACATTACTGAAAAATGTTTGCCGCTCGGCGCAGCACACCCCCTAGCCTTTTGGCGCTTGGGCCTGACCACTCGACGGACCGAGCCAAGCGCGCGAGCGAGGTGCAAGCCAAATCACACAGGCGCCAATAAAGAAAGTCCCTGTAACGACCATCATGATTTCGTTCGTGGCAATCATCACACTCTGGGTAGAAATCAACCGATCCAGTACCGCGCGGCTGGCGTCCATCGACAGGCCACTTTGTACCAACCCGTTGATTAAAGAACCGTCAGCGTCAACCAATCCAACAAGCTCTGCTTGATTCAGCGTTGCGTGGTCGCCCCAAATGGTTGACATGGATGCCACTGCGAAAGCACCCAACAACGTTCTTGAAAAATTCAGTAGCCCGGCCGCAGAGGCCGTTTCTTCAGCGCTGACGCTCGCGAGCGCCATACCCGAGGCAGAAATAAAGAAAAAGGGCATCCCTAAGCCCATCACCATCAACGGAAACGCGATCTGCCAATACGTCAGATCCGTACTACCAGAAAAGCGCAAGGCGGTCACTGCCGATAACCAAAGCAAACCGCCACAGACCATGGTTCTACGGTCGAGCTTAACCGCTAGTTTGGCCACCAGGGGTGCCATACAAAGGGAAAAAACGCCCGTCCAGCCAATCGTTCTGCCCGCCTGGCCAGCGGTGTACTCCATATTGAGTTGCAGCCACAAAGGAGTCAGCACATTCAAGACCATAAACGAAGAGTAACCAATACTCATCACCACCACCGCAACCAAAAAGCCACGATGTCTGAAGACCCTGAGGTCTACGATCGGATGTTCGGCTGTCAATTCCCAGATCAGAAAGGCTGCAAAACCAATCGCCGCGATCACAGCGAGCGCAACAATTTGCGTCGAGGCGAACCAGTCGTGCTCTTTACCAAGATCAAGCATGAGCTGTAACGCTCCCACCCAGACCACCAACAACACCAAGCCTATCGCATCGATGGGCACGAGCTTACGAGGCAATTCATAGCGCAACAGCAACTTAGTCGCAAAATAAACAGAAATACAACCTAGGGGCAAATTGATAAAAAAGATCCACGACCAAGACCAGTTTTCACAAATCCAGCCGCCCACCACCGGGCCACTAATCGGGGCAAGTAAGGTTGTCATCGACCAAAGCGTAATCGCGGTGCCCGCCTTCTCTTTTGGAAAAATACGCAACAACAAGGTTTGCGACAAAGGCATGAGTGGACCGCCTGCCAAACCCTGCAACACGCGCGCCACCACCAGCATTTCAATTGTGGTCGACAACCCACAGAACATCGAAAACACAGTGAACAAACTCATCGCCCAAAGAAACGTACGCACCAAGCCGACGCGCGCAGCCAGCCAGCCCGTCAGAGGCAGCACAATTGCCTCGGCGACTGCATAGGAAGTAATCACCCAAGTGCCTTGACTTGTGCTTGCCCCCAACGCACCCGCAATGTTCGGAACCGAGACATTTGCAATCGTCATGTCCAGCACGGCCATGAAATTCGCCCCGGCGATCACGACCGCGGCCATCCAAAGCGTGCGGCCCTCAAGCGGGGCAATGGGCTGGTCGCGGGTCTCTTTGAGAGATTTGAACATTTAGCGAGCCGAGACGTCGATACGCACGGTCATCGAAAGACCGACCGTTAAGGGATTTTTTTTCAATTGATCTGGATCAAGCTTGATACGCACCGGCACACGCTGTACCACTTTGATCCAGTTACCAGTCGCATTTTGAGCCGGAATCACGGCGAAAGCGGAACCTGTTCCGCCCGCAAAACCTTCGACAACACCGTTGAACACCACTTCATCGCCGTATAAATCAGAGGTCAGCTCGACCGCCTGGCCGACCTTCACTTTCGGCAATTGCACCTCTTTAAAGTTTGCATTCACGTGCATCAATTGCACCGGCACTACAGATAACATCGGGGTGCCAGCCTGCACTCTCTGCCCAACCTGGACTAACCGCTTGGCGACTACCCCAGACACTGGAGCACGAACGGTGGTGCGCACTTGATTCAGCTGAGCCTGTTCAACCTTGGCTCGCGCAAAGACCACCTCTGGGTTGTCCTGCACCGAGGTACCAGCAATCAAGGTTTGATTCATCAACTTCATACCGCGGGCCGTCTCAAGATTTGCACGTGCCAGCGCTAAATTTGCGCGTGCAACAGCCAAGTTTGCACTGGCCGAACTCGAAGCATTTTCAGCACGTGTGAGTTCTTCGCCAGAGACTGAGCCCGATTTTTCGAGCGCCTGTCGGCGACGTAAGTCAATACTCGCGCGGCTGTCATCGGCCTGGGCAGAAGTCAATTGTGCTTGAGCGCGCTGCTCTTCGGCCTCGCGCGCTAACACTTGGGCCGCCAACGACCGGTCATTTGCAAAATAACCTTCGACGCGACGCGTGGCGCGACCAAGCTCAGCCTGTGCGGCCAGCAAAGCCAAGCGCGTGTCGGCATCGTCGATGAGGGCGAGTACATCACCCTCTTTCACCTGCTGAGTATCGTTCACATTGACCGCCTTCACCGTCCCCTCGACAGACGGTGTCACTTGAGAAATTTCGACTGCAGTATAGGCATTGTCTGTCGAGATGAAATGAGAATTGTAAAAGAACCAATAGGCTAGCCAGGCACCTCCCAAGACGATGACAGCCAACAACAACCTAACCAGCCATTTTTTACGTTGGTCGATTCGCGTCGTCGTACCGTTTGGCTGCTCGGTACCCGAGGTCTGTTCTGTCATGATCGAGGTGAAATTAAAGGATTCGTATTCGACGACTGGTAACCGCCACCCAAAGCGCGTACCAAGGCAACATTCAAAGAAAAACGACGCGCGCGAAGCTCGGTCACACTACGCAGGCTCAACAGCATAATATCCTCAGCAA